>DAOQWY010000007.1 GCA_035342335.1 Bacteroidales bacterium | reverse complement strand
AAAAGGAACGTATCGGCCAGGCCCAGGAGCAGCAGGATCCAGCCTATGGACGAAAGGCTGTACAGCGGACCGTTCTGCCGAAACTGGTTTACTGCCCGGATGGCGATCCCGGCAATGATCTGGATGGCACCGAGGATCAGCGCAAGATTGAACGCTTTGTCATTGTTGAGCATGATCTTGCGGAAATTCCCGAGCTGCTCCACTTCAAGCAACTGGATACCGAAAAAAGTTCCCGTCAGTATGCCAAAGATCACCGTTCCCAGGCCCAGCCACTGGGCAAGTGTCAGGATGGATCGATACTTTGCGGTCTTTTGCCCCATCGTCATTTTCATTATGGTTGCTCCCAGGATGAACAGCAGTCCGTACCCTGCATCGCCAAGGCAGAAACCGAAAAACATCATGAAAAACGGGGCAAAATAAGCTGTCAGGTCAAGCTCATGATAGTCGGGAAGTGAAAACAGACTGCCGATGGGCTCGAATAGCTTTGCAAATGCATTATTTCTGAGCAGAACGGGCGGTTTCTCCTTTTTATCGGGCTTGCCTGAAAAATAGACATAACTCTTGACATCAAAGATCGAAGTGAGTGTTTTTTCGCGGTCGGCCGGGATCCAACCTTCGATGATCATCAATTTCTCATCGGCCTCCCTGAGGGTCTGCAGCCTGGCTTTGGTATGATCGGCTTCGTTCTGAAGCTGATAGAGCGATGAAGTCAGGGCAGGAATGTCGCGACCGGCGATCTCATCCAGCTGGTGGCCGATCTGCCGGATCCTGTCGCTGACCTGCTTTTGTTCCTGCATCACCCCATCCACGGGCCCATCGGGCAGTTTCAACTCTTCGGCATCAATCCCCGGTATTTCGCCATCTTTCTGAAAGACAGCAAAATAACGTTTCCCCTGTGATGAACTGATCACCGCAAGGGGGTACTTTTCCGGCCAGAGCGGATCGAATTTCTTATCGGTGCAGGCAAACAACCTGATCCCGACTCCCGCTTCCTTCAGACGGCGGATCAGGTCGGGCTGGAAGATACCCCAGGGTGCCGCCTGCAGATACGCTTTTCGGAGTATGGTCAGCTGATGACGAAGCCGGTCCGTCTCCGAATCAAGCGCATTGACCGTTTCAAAGACCCTCAGGCCGTCGGTCGCTCCCGGTTCGGAGGAAGGGATGGCCGTTTTCCGCGCAGCGAGTGCCTTAAGCGTGTTCCTGACCTGTTTGATCAGCAGCAGGCGATCCGCAAGTGCAGGATCCGTCACGGCCCTGCGCTCGAGGATATCCAGAACACCCAGTTGCTGGATCTCCTCCAGGAAATCAGGATAGTCCTCGTGGTACACCAGAAAAGAATATTTTTTCATCGGTACGATCATACGGCCTCCCCTGTATTCTGTTGCCTGTTTTTCAGGATCTTTTGAGCTGATTTCGACAGGTTTTCCTCATCCTCCATAAATCGTTTGATTTTTCTTATGGCATCCTGATAACCCGGTATTTGTACTTTTTCGTACAGGTTGACCTTCTGCGTGGTCTTCCTCCTGGCAAAATCGAGCAGGTGCATTTTGCGCAGGTACACTTCACGTTCAATGCCAATGGATGCAAGTTCTTTCAGGATGTGGATCCCATCCAGGATCCACGACGGCTGATTGAAGAGACTGAACTTACCGATTTCAAAATCAATATTTTCCAGTACTGGAGTCTTCACTCCGGCAATCTTTTTCACGGTCAGCTGTACATCCCTGATGGAAACCAGGGATGGATCAAACTCGCCCCACAGCTCCACTGCTTTTTCGTATTCAGTCGTTTTGGCGAGAAGGTCCTTTTCAAGCTGCTGAGCCGCATCCCTTGCTTTCTTCACTTCCACGCGCAGGGCGGTCTCCTTGTTCTTAATGGTTGGCAGAGCCCGTTCACGCACAGCCAGCTGCTTGTTCAGCTCCTGCAACGCCGTTTTGTTAAATTGAAATTTGATCGCCATAGCTACCGTACCAGGACCCCTTTGGGGTAATGGAATTTTAATTTTTGCTTTTTGCTTTTAGAAGTATTGGTCCACAAATTCCTTCCTGATCCCGAGTTCTTCCTTCCGGAAATGTTTTCGGAAGAGCTCCCAGGCGGTGTCGAGCATTTCACCGATGTCGATGTTCACATCGATGGCCAGCAGTTTATTGGAATATTCTTTTGCGAAGTGCATGGTACGCTGGTCGTATTCGGTCAGGTCGAAGCCGTTTTCGAGTTTGGTTCGGGCATTGGCTGCGTCGGCGTACAGGCGGATGGCTGTGTTCATCACCTGAGGATGGTCGGCGCGGGTCTGGGTGCCGATCACCAGCTGCTTCAGTCGTGAGAGGCTTCTGAAGGGATCCACGATCACCTTTCCGATGTCCGTGTCCCTTCGCAAAAAGAGCTGGCCTTCGGTGATGTAGCCTGTATTGTCGGGGATCGCGTGGGTGATGTCGCCGCCTGAAAGTGTGGTGACGGCGATGATGGTGATGGATCCTCCGGCGGGGAACTGCACTGCCTTTTCATAGATTTTGGCCAGGTCGCTGTACAGGGAGCCGGGCATGCTGTCTTTCGACGGGATCTGGTCCATCCGGTTCGACACGATGCTGAGCGCATCCGCATAAAGCGTCATATCGGTCAGCAGCACCAGCACCTTCTCGTTCCTGTCGGAGGCAAAGAATTCAGCGGCTGCCAGCGCCATGTCGGGAACGAGCAGGCGTTCCACCGGCGGGTCTTCGGTGGTATTGACAAAGCTGATGATGCGGTCGAGGGCGCCGGCATTGTCAAAAACCTGTTTATAGAACAGGTAATCGTCGTGTGTCAGCCCCATTCCCCCGAGGATGATCTTATCGGCCTGGGCCCTCAGGGCGACCATGGCCATCACCTGGTTGTAGGGCTGATCGGGGTCGGTAAAGAAGGGGATCTTCTGGCCGGTCACGATGGTATTGTTCAGATCGATACCGGCGATACCTGTGGCAATCAACTTGGAAGGTTGTTCGCGTTTCACGGGGTTCACCGACGGGCCTCCGATGGCGCGTTCTTCGCCGCCGATCTCCGGGCCGCCGTCGATCGGTTGCCCGTAGGCGTTAAAGAACCGGCCGGCAAGTTCATCGCCAACCACCAGCACGGGAGGCTTGCCCAGGAACATCACCTCGGCGTTGGTCGGGATGCCCTCCGTTCCCTTGAAGACCTGCAGGGTGACCTCATCACCGATGATCTTGACCACCTGTGCCAGCCTTCCTCCCACCACGGCCATCTCCTCGTATCCCACATCATCGGCGTGGAGGGTACAGGTGGCCTTGGTCACCTGCGTAATCTTTGTGTAGATCTTCTGAAATGCGATTTTTTCCATCAATTCATTCGTTCGGATATGACAGACTCAAGTTCTTGCTCAAAATTACTGAATGCTTCTGACTTGAATTCAGAATAATTCATCTGCTTCAGCACGTTGATCATCCTTTTGAAGAATGGATTCACCTCCTCAAAATTATCGAACGTGAAATCCCTGTCGCAGATGTGAAGGATTTTTTCCAGGATGTACTTTTGCCGTTCGATGGGCGTGGAGGCATCCACTTTGTCGAACGCATCCTGCTGAAGGATGATGAAGTCGATGACCTCCGATTTCCAGTAGCGGATATGGTATTCCAGCGGAACGCCATCGTCGCCCAGGATATTGATCTGTTCATAGGCTTCTTTTCCGCGGATGAGCAGGTCCTTCAGTTTGATCACCTGGTCGAGCCACCGGTCGGAAATATTTTCATCCAGATAAGCCTTCACTTCGGGATACTCGAGGTATTTTGAATAGCTGTCGATCGGATCGATGGCAGGATACCGCTTGCTGTCGGAACGTTGCTGCGACAGCGCATAAAAGCATCGGGCCACTTTCTTGGTGGATTCCGTGACGGGTTCTTTCAGGTTACCCCCTGCAGGGGAAACGGTTCCGATGAACGTGATGGAGCCTGTTTTCCCGTTGTTCAGGATGACGTGGCCTGCACGTGCGTAGAAGTTGGAGATGATCGCGGGCAGGTCCATGGGAAAAGCATCCGGTCCGGGCAGTTCCTCCATCCGGTTCGACATTTCCCGCAGCGCCTGGGCCCAGCGGGAGGTGGAGTCGGCCAGCAGCAGGATCTTGTGGCCCATCGACCGGTAGTATTCCGCGATGGTCATGGCCGTATACACCGAGGCTTCCCGGGCTGCCACCGGCATGTTGGATGTGTTGGCAATGATCGTGGTTCGTTCTTTCAGCTTGCGTCCCGTTCGGGCATCCACAAGTTCAGGGAATTCCTTGAAAATCTCCACCACCTCGTTGGCCCTTTCCCCGCAGGCAGCCACGATGACCATATCCGCTTCAGCCTGCCTGGAAAGAGCATGCTGCAAAACGGTCTTGCCGCAACCGAACGGTCCGGGGACGAAACCGGTTCCCCCTTCGGTGATCGGGTTCAACGTATCAATGCACCGGACGCCCGTTTCCAGCACCCGGAATGGCCGTAATTTTTCCCTGAACGCTTTGACAGGTACCTTTACCGGCCACTTTTGAACCATGGTCACCGTGACAGGATTGCCCCGCAGATCCTCCAGGGTGGCAATGGTATGGTGGATCCTGTAATCACCTTCTGCAACCACCTCTTTCACCGTATAGGTCTCCTCCAGGCTGAAGGGTACCATGATCCGGTGCGTCATCCAGTTCTCCTTCACTTCACCCAGCCAGTCACCCGCAGTAACACGCTGACCGGGACGGGCCAGCGGTGTGAAATGCCAGTCCGTCTCCTCATCCAGGGCAAAGGTGTACTCTCCCCGTTGCAAAAAGATCTCCTTCATCTTGTCGAGATCATTCTGCAAACCGTCGTAATTCTTCGACAGGATTCCGGGGCCCAGGGTCACCTCGAGCATGTGGCCGGTAAACTCAGCAAAGGCACCCACCTTAAGCCCCCGCGTACTTTCAAAAACCTGCGAATAGGCAATCTTTTCCTTCACTTTGATTACCTCCGCCATCAGCCGGACGGATCCAAGATGAATGTAACATATTTCATTCTGGCGAACCGGTCCGTCCACTTCGATGTGAACAAGATTCGCAATGACGCCTGCAACCCTGCCGGTGGTGGAGTTACCTTCTTTCATTGATCGTGTATTCTGTTGGAAATTCATAACTGTTTTTCAGATCCTCCAGGAATCTGCCAAATAACTGTTCCCCTGTTGCCCTGTCAAGTGTCAGCCACCTTTCGATGATCAGCAGCTTGACGACGTAGCTCAGGATAACCTCTGTGCTGAAATAATGGAACGTGGTGAGCTCATCCAGATGCGTCCACCTCAGCAGATCCAGCCCTTTCTCCCTTTCGAGCAGATCCTTCTGATCAAGGATGCCCAGCAGCCGGTCCATATGATCCACCTCTCCGCTGAGTCCAAAATCCCTCACCTGGCTCTTCTTCAACGATTCAACAAGATCACCCTGCCCGATGAGTTCCTGGTCGGCCGGCAAGCTGTATTTGCGGCAATTGTAGGCAGTCAGGATATTCCGGAGGTTCTTTTCAAATTCGAACCAGTCCCGGATGAATTCGTTGGAGAACGATCCAGCGTGGTCATAATACAGTTCAGCGATCTGGTTTTCCCACGGCCGGTCCTGCCAGACACCGGCCTCCTCCCTGAACCGTTCGATAAAGACCCGGAAATATTCCGGTACCTCCACCGGTTCCCGGATGGCTTCTTCCAGTTCTTCCTGACTGTACCTGCCAAGGGTAAGGAACGGGGCGGTCTTTTTCTCCAGGAGGTTCAGCAGGTTGATATGATCGTATGGAAGAAAAAACAGCTCAACGAGCCGGTAATCTTCTGGATGAAGAAAATCCCTCAGCTCGTTTTTGAACGCGGCCAGTTCAAACGGACGTTTGCTTTGCCCCAAAAGCAGTTCAGGGAGTCCTGCGACCAGATAGTAGTAGTTCCTGCTCATTCCCTGTTATCTTCGAAAAGCATCTGTTGCGTGCGGGGACGCAGGTAAGCCTTAATGAAATTGGCAAAATCCTCATCCGTGAAACTGATCCTGTAATTACCCTCTTTTGGCCCGATCCGGAATCCGGTCGAACTGGTTTCATCGCTGATGATTTCAAGTCCGCCCGAAAGCAATTCACGCTGGCGTGCGGTGAAATAATCATCCACCTCCTTTTTGTACTTTTCGGGAACCATCACCTGCAATCCCTGCGACTTACCGCTGGCCGGCCAGTTCTTCACCAGCTCTGCGATCAGATCCCGGATGAAATCCCTGTCGGCAAACACCTTTTTTACAGGCTGGTCGACCACCTTTGCCGTGATGAGGTTCATGATCTGTTGCCGGAGGGATCCCAGAGCCTGATGGGTGGTCAGTTTGACCTCGGCGGTGACGTTTTTCCTTATTTCATCGGCCTGCTGGCGGGCCTGGTCAAGGATTCGCCCGGCTTCCTTCCGGGCCTCTTCCACCTTCAGGGCAGCATCCTTTTTTGCTTTTTCGACAATCTCCTCCCCTTCCCTCTGCGCTTTCAGGATCCCTTCCTCATATATCCGTTCCGTCAATTCCTTAAGTTTGGTCTCCATGATCAATTTGATTTAATGCATAGTGTAATGATAGGTTAACGGATTCAGGCATAATCCATCAGGATGTTGATGTCGCTTCCCGGTTCGAACTCCTCCGGTTCGCGTCCATAGCGGAACAGCCTCATCGGACGGATCCCCTTCAGAAAGACCTGGTTGCCCTCAACCTGAAGCAGCGTGGCTTCCCGGAGGCCCACGACAAAAATATCCCTGTTGATCAACAGGAACTCCTCGATCCGTTGTTGCCTGGTCTCCCCGCCATGACCTTCCGGATGGGCATCCAGGTAGTGCGGATTGATCTGAAAGGGTACCAGGTGAAGACACTGAAATGTTGCCGGCTCAATGATGGGCATGTCGTTCGTCGTTTTCAGCGAAGGGCACACTACATTGGCGCCTGCACTCCACCCCAGATAGGGTATTCCTTCCTTTACACGGTTGTGGATAAGGGTAATCAAATCAAGCTTATGCATCATATGGACCAGGTGAAAGGTGTTCCCGCCTCCGATGGCGATCGCTTCTGCCTTTTCAATGGCCTCTGCCGGATCAGGCTCCCGGTGAATGCTGTAGATCTCGTATCCCAGCGATGCAAATACCTGGTTCACCTTCTGTTCGTACAGATCATATGAACGCTCAAGGCTGGAAGGATCCAGGCTGATGCCGGCATAAGGCACAAACAGGATCCGCTTAACACCCTTCCCTTCCAAAAACTGCCTGATATAAGGCCTCGGCCACTCCAGGTACAGCTCATCGGCGTTGGTGGAGTTACTGATCAATAAGAGTTGCTTTTTCATAGGTATGGTTTTATCTTAGAAGTCCAGCTCCATCTGGCGGGGTTCTTCCTCCTTCCGCCGTTCTTTCATCTCTTTTAACTCATCTTTTTCCAAATCAGAACGTTGTAATTCATCGGAAATGACCTGGTCCCGGGTTTCGTCAACTGGATCCCGTTCATTTACGCTCTCATCCTGCACGACTTCATCGTTGGGCCGGCTTTCCCGGGCATTTTCTTCGGTTGCAGGCTCCGGAGCAGGTTCCGGTGATTCGGTTTCTAAGAACCGGAACGATTCGCAGGGAAAGGTGGTTATCCGTTTGCCGCGCGCCTTATTGCTTTTAACTGCGATGAACTCCGCCACCTGGATGATCTCCCTTTCGGTCTTTCTCCTCGGGTTGGGCATAAAGCTGATCTCCAGCTGCGGTGCCGGGTCGAAGCTGACCAGCACGAGCCGGGCTTTCGGGTCGTCGCCAATAAAATTAATCTTTTTTACGGAAACTTCAGCCTGGAAACGTTTTAAATAGGGCGCCTGGGTTTCTCCTTCGATGTAAACAACGGAGAGGATCTCTTCCGGTTCGAATTTGCGGATCCTGATCATATCTTCCTCGAAATGGGCGGAGAGGTCAAAACCATTGATCCGGTAAACGCCGGACTGCTGAACGGTAATGATCTTGTCATCGCCGGCGAAGGCCCCCAGGTAGTCTCCCCTTCCGTCGTAGTTCAGCCGCCTGACCGTATCATCGTACCAGACATCGATCGCGCCGAGTGTCGACACGCCCTCTTCTCCCTTGACCACTTTTCTGACGGCCTTATGTGTCAGCATCCGGCCCTGAGTGTTTCTACCCTTGATCGAAACCTGTCCGAAATCAAAGTCCATCGACAGGATCTTCATTTTGGGTTTGGGTTTGAAGTACACCTTGATGATCTCCGCCTCTCCATTGGGATTCGCCGTGAAATAGAGGATCCTGGAGCCCGGCTTGCCCCTGGTGATCAGGTATTCCTTATCCCTGACGATGCCGACCACCGGAAACCGCTTGATATACACCCCTCCCTGTTTGCCATCCTGATAGACGAGATTATAGATGGTGCGGTCGTCATTCTTTTTAAAGATGTCGATATGGATCACATTTTCGCCGACATACGACTTTTCCAGGACTTTAGTCACGATGAACGATCCGTCGGCCCTGAAAACGATCATATCATCAAGGTCCGAGCAGTCGCAGACGTAGTCATCCTTTTTCAATCCCGTACCGGCGAATCCCTGTTCCCTGTTCACGTAGAGTTTCTGGGAGGCAGCAGCCACCATCGCTGCTTCGATGGTGTCGAAGTTCCGAATTTCGGTTTTTCTTGGGTAGGATGCGCCGTACTTTTTCTGGATCTTACGGAAATAGTTCACCGTATAATCCGTAACGTGTTCCAGGTGATTTTCAACTTCATCCAGCTCAGCGGTCCGTTCGTTGATGATCTCATCGGCTTTGAACGCGTTGAATCTGGAGATGCGTTTGATCTTGATTTCCGTCAGCCGGGTGATATCATCAACCGTGATCGGCCTGAAAAATTTCTTTTTGTAAGGATTCAGGTTCGTGTCGATGGTTTCGATCACCGATTCCCAGGTCTGACATTCTTCTATTTTCCGGTAGATCCGTTTCTCGATGAAAATTTTTTCCAGCGATGCAAACAGCAATTCTTCCTGGAGCTCGAACTTTCTGACCTGGAGTTCTTTTTTGAGGACATCCATGGTATGGGTGGTGGAAATCCTGAGGATTTCCTTCACATCCAGGAACCTGGGTTTCCCGTCGAGGATCACGCAGGCGTTGGGTGAAATCGAGATTTCGCAATCGGTGAAGGCGTAGAGTGCGTCCATGGTGGTATCCGGCGACACGCCCGTGGCCAGGTGGACCAGGATCTCGACCTGGCTGGCCGTATTGTCGTCAATCTTGCGGATCTTGATCTTTCCCTTGTCGTTGGCTGCGATGATTGTTTCAATGAGGGAGGAGGTGGTCACCCCGAAGGGCAGCTCGGTGATCACCAGGGTTCGCTTATCCTGTTGTACGATGCGTGCACGTATCCTGACCCTGCCGCCACGCAGTCCCTCGTTGTATTTGCTGAAATCCGCGAGTCCTCCTGTCGGGAAATCGGGAAAAAGTGTAAAATCTTTTTCCTCCAGGATGCTGACCGAGGCATCCAGCAGTTCGTTGAAATTGTGAGGGAGTATCTTGGAAGCAAGTCCTACGGCGATCCCTTCCACCCCCTGGGCAAGCAGCAGGGGGAATTTAACGGGCAGGGTTACGGGTTCCTTATTTCGTCCGTCATACGACGCTCTCCATTCCGTAATTTTCGGGCTAAAGACGACCTCCAGTGCGAATTTGGAAAGGCGTGCCTCGATGTAACGGGGTGCAGCAGCACTGTCGCCGGTCAGAATGTTGCCCCAGTTGCCCTGGGCATCGATCAGCAGCTCTTTCTGGCCCAGCTGAACGAGTGCATCCCCGATGGAAACGTCGCCGTGGGGATGGTACTTCATCGTATGGCCGATGATGTTGGCAACCTTGTTGTACCTTCCGTCATCCAACTCTTTCATTGCGTGCAGGATACGCCGCTGTACGGGTTTAAGCCCATCATATACATCCGGTACCGCGCGCTCCAGGATCACATAGGAGGCATAGTCCAGGAACCAGCTTTCATAAAGTCCCGAAAGATGCCTGATCTTGTGAACCTCCTCTGTCCCGCCTTTTTTGTCCGGTGACGGAGCAGCTTCTTCTTCCTGTACTATATCATCCTGTTCATCCATCCCTGTGCAGACAAAATTAATTAAATTCCGCGTTGGTATTACTTCCAGAACCGTATGATCAGCGCCTCAGCCGCAATGGCTGCCAGTGCAATGACTGCAAACCATTTCCACAGCCGCACGCCCCTGTTGAGCTCCTCCAGGATCAGCGAAAAAGGTTGTTTGGTGTCGCTTATGCTCATAACGTCCTGCATCCCCGCCTTGTTGAACTGAGCCGTAACTTCATCCGGTGTGTAGAATTCCATCAGCGATTCGCGCCGGTCATAATTATAGGAAAGGCCTGTAACCGCCAACTCGTCCGACTCCAGAAGATAACTACCTGATTGCCTTACCTGGTCGTGCGTAAACAGGTACGTTCTTGAATCAACGACCTGGTGCTCGGGAATGAACGAGAAATCCTTCTCCGGGCTGCTGATCCGAAACGTCCGGTCCCCCTGCAGGATGTTACCGCGCAGTTCAATCACCTCATCATATCCAATGGTATAAAAAAGCTTCTGACGCTGATGACTCAGCATGGCCATGTTGAACAGGGTGGGCACGAACACGGCATGCTTCTGAAAATTCGAAAACGCATCCGTCAGGCCGACGGAAGCCAGATAGACCAGACCATTGCTTACCGATTGTACGCTCAGGAACATGCTGCCGTTTTGAAGGTTCATCAGCCATTCCTGGTCACTTCTTGACAGACGCGCGATCGGGTAATGTTTATGTACCACTGGGAGGTCAATATTTTCCGGGATCGTTTCAAATACATCCTGGTAGAGGGGATGGTCTGAATTAATGGCGATCGCTTTTGTATCAGCTGTGTCCAGTGGCAGGTAGGCTGCAGAGCCTGCGGCAGAGAGGAACAGGTTATAGCTTTCGGTATTCGTAGCATCACCCGGGAAGATGACCAGGCTGCCCCCGTTCTCAACGAAGCGCTTAAGTTCCTGGGCCAGCCCGGATGAAATCTCATCCAGTCCATCGAGAATGATCAGGCGGTATTGGCCGAAAGAGGTGTAATCCAGACTGCCGGTAAAACTCTGATCGAAGACAAAGGTCGAATCCCGGCCAAAAACAGCCCTGAGGTAAGCATTCTCTTTACCCTGGTAAACATTCAGCACAGGGATGAACTCACTGACCAGGTAAGAAAAATAAAACTGATCGTCATACCTGACCGGATAATCTTCCAGTGACAATACACCGGAGTGTATACCGGCCTCGTAATGGATGAACGGGATCGCAATCTTGACAGTGTGGTTCGCAGGAATGTCGATGTTGGCAAGTCCTTTCTGCGATCCGTTGACCGAAAGCCTGACCGGCACCTTTTCCAGGTCCGTTTCAGAAAGATTGCATACCCGGGCCCTCAGAACAGCCTGGCTGAGCAGGTTCTGGACCGGGTTTTCAAACCAGCAGGTATCAATATAAACATTGGAAGGTTTATCGGCCTGAAGGGGAACCAGGTAGACCGACAGACTGGAGTCGGGTGATAGCTTCGGCCAGTCAAACAAGTTTTTCTGCAGGTCGGTAAGAAGATAGGCCAGATGATTCTTTTCCCCTGACCTGAATCGTTCATCGGATGCATACCTGAGGATCTCCGACAGGTTGCGGTGCACGGGGGAAAAGGTCACTTCATCGATCAGTTCCGTGAATTCCTCTTTTGACAGCAACCGGTTGTGTTTCCCCTCGAAGTCATTGGTGATCAGCAGGAACTCATCGGAAGTGCGGTAGGCACCTGCCAGCTCCCGTGCCTTATTTTTTGCCAGATCCAGCAGGGTGATGCTGCCGGTTACCGATTCCATGCTGAAGGTATTGTCCAGATAGACCACGACGAGATTTTTCCTGTTCATATCCGCCGCCTGCTTGTTTACCGGAACAAACGGCTGTGCAAACACCATGACCAGCGCAACGATGGTCAGGATCCTGAGGGCCAGAAGGATCAGGTGTTTCAGCTTTGAACGCTTCCGGGTTTCCTGCTTCAGATTGCGGATAGACCTGACATTGGTGAAATAAACCTTCCTGTACCGGTGGAAATTGAAAAGGTGGATGATAATGGGTATTGAAACAGCCAGTAATCCAAAAAGAAAATAAGGGTGGACAAATTGCATTTTGGGTAAAGGTTGATAGGATTACGGACGGGTGTGAACGTTCATGCGAGCGGCTCAGAATTCCTTTAAAACAAATTCATCGTATTCCAGCTCAAACCTGAGCTTATGGCGGCTTTCCTCCTGGGCGAGCGACAGGAACAGACCTGCCAGCTCAGGTGTCGGTGCTTTGTTCGAAAGGTCAAGGTAAAGCCTGAAGGCATTCTTTTCCTTCTTCATGGCCAGCACCAGCGCCTCCGGGTAGGTCATTCCGGGATGTGGCTGCATATCCACCAGGTAGTCAGCCAGTTTCATGTCCATGACCTTCTCTTTTCCAAGGTCAAATTGTCCCGTGGATTTAATGGCAAGAAGCCGTGACTTGTGTCCCATTTCCTCCCGTGCAAACTGGGTGAACACATTGCTCATCTCTTCATTGCGGGCTTCCCGGGCAAGGCTGGCATAGAAGTCAACCGCTTCCTGCTCATTCTGAATGGCAAAATCCAGTATGTCATCAACCGATGTGAATGCTTTCATTCGATCAAACTTAATGTAAATAATACCATGAATACGAGCGGCAAAAATATAAAAAAAAAAGGCTCCCTCATCAGCAGAAGGAGCCTCTTTGAAAGATCTGCCGGGGATCAGACAATTCCCTGGTCCAGCATGGCATTGGCAACTTTCATAAAACCAGCCACATTGGCACCCTTCACATAGTTAACATAACCATTTTTATCTTTTCCGTAGGTCACGCAAGTGGCGTGGATGCTGGTCATGATCCCGTGCAGGCGGTTATCCACCTCTTCTCTCGGCCATCCCAGTTTCATGGCATTCTGCGACATCTCAAGGCCGGAAGTGGCAACACCTCCTGCGTTGACTGCCTTACCCGGGGCATATTGTATCTTTGCTTCCTGGAAGACCTCAATGGCTTCCGGCGTACAGGGCATGTTGGCACCTTCAGCAACACATTGGCAGCCATTGGCAACCAGTTGCTCAGCGTCGGCTTTTTCAAGCTCATTCTGAGTGGCACACGGCATCGCAATGTCGCATTTCACCTCCCACGGGCGCTTGCCCTGGTGGAACTGCGAACCCGGGAACTCAAACGAGTAGGGACGAACAATGTCCTCATTGGAGGCCCTTAGGTTCTGCATATAGGAAATCTTGGGACCTGAAATGCCGTCCGGATCATAGATATATCCATCCGGGCCGGAGATGGTCAGCACCTTGCCTCCCAGCTCGTTGATCTTGGTCACGGCTCCCCACGCCACATTACCGAATCCTGAAACAGCAAAGGTCTTTCCGTTGATCTCTTCACCCTTCAGCTTCAGCATCTCCTTCACAAAGTAAACGGCTCCGAAGCCGGTGGCTTCCGGACGTACCAGGCTTCCGCCCCAGCCCAATCCTTTTCCTGTCAGGACACCCGTATGCTCCAGCATCAATTTCTTGTACATTCCGTAAAGAAAACCGATCTCACGGCCGCCAACGCCAATATCGCCGGCCGGTACATCGATCTCCGGTCCAATGATGCGCCAGAGCTCCAGCATGAACGACTGGCAAAAACGCATGATCTCATTGTTGGACTTGCCTTTCGGATTGAAATCCGATCCGCCTTTGGCACCTCCCATTGGAATCGTGGTCAGGCTGTTCTTGAAAATCTGTTCAAATCCGAGAAACTTCAATATGCTGAGGTTCACACTCGGGTGAAAACGCAATCCTCCCTTGTAGGGACCAATGGCATTATTGAACTGCACTCTGTATCCAAGATTGACATGCACCTTCCCGTGGTCATCCAGCCAGGGTACTTTAAAGGTCAGGATCCTGTCGGGCTCAATGATCCGATCCAGAATCCCTGCCGTTTCAAACTGCGGATTGTTGTCATAAATTTCTTCAATCGATTCCAGCACCTCCCTGACCGCCTGATGATACTCAAGTTCACCGGGATGCTTCTTTTCCAGGTCAAGCATAATTCTTTCTATGTCCATGTCTTTGAATTTATTAGTGAATGAAAAAAACATTGTTAATTAAATAACAATGTTCCGGATTTGACGGCGCAAAATTAAAGTGAATGTTTGATATAACCGAATTTTAATGAAGATATTTTACTCGCCTGACCGTTCTGATATCAGCCGGTCATTTTCAAAGACCAGGACCCGTTCGAGGTTCCCCTGTTCACCATACCATCGTTCTTCTCCGTGCTTTTTGTTCTCCACGTACGGAATCTCCCTCATCACCTTACCCGATGGATAAAAGCCCACCTGTGTTCCGGTACCCTTTTCGAACCTACCCTCACCGATACGCCTGCCCTGCTCATTGAAGTATGTCCAGGTACTGTCGTACAATCCGTGGTCAAAAAAACCGGTGATCCGGATCCCTACTCCAGGGAACCAGGTCGTATATGGCCCTTCCAGGCTGTCGTTCCGGTAATTTTCTTCGGAGACCTTCTCTCCTGATTCCGAAAATGTGATTGCCGGGCCATTCTTCAGGCCGCCGGAATAGAAGGTGATGGATTCAACATTCCCGTTGTAAAACCATCGTGTCGATTTGCCATCGAGCAGATTGTTGTGATAACTGGCCTCCATCTGCTTATTCCCGTTGGAATGCCACCACGTCGAAATCCCTTCGAATGTCTTCCCTCTGAAAGAAAGCTCCGATTTTTTCAATCCGTTCTCCCAGTAGGTGGTCACTGTACGCTGGCAGCCGGTTACCAGCAGCAACAGGCTGATCACCCCGGCAAACATAAGCTGTTTTATGCTACTCATAAAATCGGATCTCCATTTCATCGATGTTAAAGGCGTACTTATCCGGGTTCCAGACATAGATCTTCAACCGGTCACCGGATGACCGGATGCGGGGCAGGTCGTAATTGAAATACGCTTTTCCCCAGGAGGACGGATCCAGGAAATTTTCCATATTCATGGATGCCCAGACATAATTCTGACCTTTTGTGTCGTCGACGGATATGACGATTGGCGTTGTCCCGTGACTGGGAGGGATCAGTCCCCACAATGACACTTTGATGTAACGGATTGGCTTTTGGGATATTTTGTGAAGAACCGTATCGAAAGCCGGACTGTACTCGGTCATCGGATCAAGGCGGTAACTGTAAGATCCTCCGTAAACGAGCGCTGTGTCCCTCTGGTCAGGGTCAGCCTTCCACCGGCCGGCCTGTTCAAACCCGTTCCTGACCACCAGCAACGGCTCAGGCTCCGCTATCGGAACGACAGGAGCTTCCCGGGCATACAGGCCAACGGCTGACAGGCCTCCGTAAAGATGCTTTTCAACAACATAGGGGAAAAATTCCCGCACGATATCCTCCGTTTCCGTGGGGGTAGGTTTTGTCCAGGCATAAACGAAGTGGGAGGTGGTGCTCCGGGAGACGATATGTTTCAGGTCCAGGAGATCCTTGCCTCCCCGGTTCTCATACTGTGCGAAGGTTGCCTGCGAGCCTTCCCTTTTCAGATAGAAATCAACATACCAGGGATGGTTGACATTGATGGCCCGGGTGATGTCGTCAGCACCATATTTTTGGTCCCAGGAGGCTACCTGGCGGGCGATGTCCCGGAACTCCCCGAAATGCTGGGTACGGTAATATCTTTTTTCAGCCAGAAGGCTGACCAGGCCCGCCGCAAACAAAAAAACAAGAAGCAGCAGTGTGGAACGGTTCAGGACGGGTTCAGCAAACGAGAACAGAAAATAAATGAGGAATGGGAAGGAAAAGATCAGAACCGAATGCTGCAGCAGTGGATTGACGGTCCTGGAATAGATGAATCCTATGATCATCGGCAGGAAGAACCAGAGCAGGGCCAGCAGCCGGAATGTCGTGAACGGGTTTGACAGGCGCTGTTTCCACATCATCCAGGCGGCAATGCCAACGACCACAACGAGCAGGTACCAGGATTCATTGAATATATAAAATATGTGTCTGAACAAAAAATCCCAGGAAGGTTTTCCCAGCCACAGTCCAACCCCGCCGATTCGAAGGTGGTTCAGCGTGATGGACAGGTGAGGCAGGAACAAAAGAATGCTGATTGCACCGCTCAGCAGGTAGGGTAGCCTGGTGGAGCGCTTTATGAAAAACAAGCCCGTCAGCCCGATGATGCCGGCCATCAGAAAACTGAAGTAATGATTGTACAAGCAAAGCGTTGTTGACAGGATGTACCCGGTGATGCAGAAAATTTTCGACCGCCGGTTAAGTTCCTCACCATCAAAGACCAGGCGGGTCCAGAACCAGGCGGTCATTAGGACAAACAGCAATCCGGTTACATACGGCCGTGCGATCTGGCTGTAGAGGAGCGGAAACTGCAGGATGGCCACCAAAAGTGCACAAAACAATCCTGCGGTGGCAGTGAACCACCGTTTTCCCAGCCTGTAAGCCACATAGACGGCCAGGATTCCAGCCAGCGCAAAGGGCAGGCGGACAGCGAATTCCGTTGTGCCGGCCAGCTTCACCCAGTAATAAAGGAACACCTGCACGCCACCGGGATGACCATCCACATAAAATCCCTGAGAAACCAGATCGCGGAAATGATCGAACCTGACCCTGTAAAGCGCGCTGAGCTCATCATTGGAAAACGAAAACCCGGCAAGGTCAAGCAGCCGCAAAAAAGCAGCCACGAGCAAGACCGCCAGGAGAATGATGTGCCCTGTTTTTTTCGCAGAGAATGATTTCATGGACGCTGATCGTTTATGGTCATAAATTCAACCTGCATGTTGTCAATGTAAAAAACCTCCTCTCTGGAGGCGCTCCAGAAATAGATCAAAACCTCATCCCCCGGGAGCCGTTCATCCGGCACAAAAGTCGTGAAGGTGATGTGTTCCCATTCATTGAAACGGGTCCGCTCATTCATGTAATACGGTACGTACCGGTAACTTTTCCCATCCCTCCTGAAGTCCACAACCAGGGCTACCGATGATTTCTTCAAACTGGAGAGTACATAGGCACTGATCCGTATCCATCCCGTTCCTTCCAGAAATTCATCCAGTGCTCCCTGAATGGATACGCTGTACGGATTTGCAGCCGATATCCTGCAGGATTGTTTTCCGTACAATGCTTTCTCACCGGTCAGCGTACCTTCGTTGTTCCATCCTATCCGGTATTCCATCGTATGCAGAAGCACTGTATCGGATGCAACGCTCTGCCTGCCCATCCACCCGGCAGGATTTCCACCGGGCTGCTTCAATGAAAGGAAACGGATAGTCAAATCATCTACGTGCACGACTTCAGCAGTGTCAGGATTCCAGAAATAGATCACGAGATTGTCCTCTTCATTCATTAAATCAGGCGGAGTGACCAGAAATTCACAGAGGGTCCAGTTGTGTTTCCGGAGGCAGGGTCCCAATCTGACAGGTAGATAGTAATAGGACGTTCCCCGCCGCTGGAAGTCAGTCACCAGGAAAGCCCGTGACGGCTCCGCATCGGTGTGGATGTAAGCGCTGACTTCAATTTTCGGATCAAAAGCCGGCAGGTTCTGGCCGGTCTGCCCACGGAAACCCACACAGTACGGATGCGTTTTATCCACCCGCGACGACCGCCGGCCTTTCATGGCCAGATCCTCCGTCAGGAACAGGGATTCCGTCTCCATAGGGTCTGTTTCCATATCCAGGAACACCCTGCTGGATTCGGTGATCTTATCTTCGGAAATGTTGACGATGGCCGGCACCGGATCAGGACCTGTCAGCAGGGAAAGAAATTCAATGCAAACATCGTCAATGTAAGCAGTCGCCTCCGGTGACCTGTTCAGGAAATACACCCTGACGTGGTCCAGGTCGCTTTGTAACCGCGGTACAGCCGCCCTGAACTGAACATGTTTCCAGATATTTCTTACCAGATAGGGGTCCAGTTCAAAGGGCTGGTAATAATAGCTGACTCCGTTGTGTAAGAAATCCACGACCAGCATCAGCCCGGGTTTGCGGGCCCTGGCGTGAACCCAGGCATCGATGATGACATCCGCACGGCTGCCCTGCAAAAGGGGGGCGACAAGCTTGTCGATCCCGGCGACGATCGTGTCCGTCCCGCCGGATGCCGAGGAAAAAGCTCCGGTGTGTGCAGCCTGCCGGGAGTATGATTCGGGATGGATCCAGCCGATATCCTCCTCCATGCCGTGGCAAAACATGCTCCTGTGAACGATGGTTTCCTCAAAAGGATATTCGACGGAGGCAAGCGGCCGTATACGGAAAAAATACTCCCAGTAGGTCTCTTTCGTCACAGGTCCCCGCGGATAGACCCATTTTAATGACTGGTAATACTGCAGAATGTTCAAGCCGATGGCCAGGCACAAAATGCCTGCAAGGATCCAGTGCACCGCCCTTCCTTTAGGGAATGCCGACAGAAAAGCTGCCAGCATCACTGCATTGACAGGCAAATAATCGATAAAGATCCTCTGGCTGAAGCGGGAAGTGTAATCCCATACCCACCAGCAGGACGACAGGTAGATGAAGGCCACCCAGAAAAACAGTAATGACAACGTTCCGGTCTTGTCCTGCCTGAAGAGAGGCAGCAATCCCAAAAAACTGATCAGCGCCACAGGGGTATAGAGAAACCATCCCTTCTCATAGCTGCACAGGAGCTTGTAGGCCCGGGGATGGGAAAAATCGAAGGATTCCGTGCCGTAGGAATAGACCAGGGGTTTGCCGGTCTGCGTGTACCAGAGAAGGAAGGGGATGGCGATCACCAGCAAGAAAAGGAAGAGTGATAGTACTCCACGGCTGGGTTTTTTGGCCAGCTGGCGAATAAAGGAACCGATCCTGTCAGGGCTTCCGGCCCAGAACGGAATGGTAAGCAGCACCAGGCCGTTGAGGGGTCTGATGATGATGATCAACCCGGTGAGAACTGCAACAGCAGGCAGCCATCTTTGCTGTTCGTAGCGGAAGGTCAGCGTGGCATAATACGACCAGGCAGCGATCAGCGCAAAGGTGTAGGTGTGGGTCATGGTGCCTTCATTGACCGTGTAATAGATGAGGTTGGTGCCCAGGGCCGTCACGACAGTGACGAGGGCGGCCAGTTCACCGGACATTCCGCGGGCAGACAGTAATTTTTTCAGAAACCTGCAGCCCAACCAGAGGAAAAAGAATGCGGACAAGCCGATGCCATACTGATATATGATCGAATACCCATCGGCCGGCAGGCCGGCGATCAGGGTGAGAAGATGCGCCATCAGGAAAAACGGCAGCCAGAGAACAGCCAGTCCGGGAAAAGCCTTGTTGACCACACGGTCATTCAGCCTTACCCTGAATTCCTTAAAGGCAGAACGGTCATCGGGATAATAGCTGGACTCATAGGATTCTACGTAGTTGTACTGGAGGTCGTGATAGATGAAGATCGCTGTAAGGTAAGCATAATAGGCTTTCCCGTCGCTGTTGATCAGCCGGTCCCATTCCTGCTGCGGGTGTTTGAAAGCAGCAAACAGGATCACATAGATCAGCAGGACGATCTCACAGCAATATTTGATCAGTGTCTTTTTCATCCGTCGCTTGATCCCTGTCGCTGCCTGACCAGCTCGTACAGGATCACTCCGGTGGCGACCGAGACATTCAGGGACTGGATCTCTCCCAGCAGGGGAATAGATACGAGCTGATCCGCCAGCTTCAGGAGATCTTTTGAAACGCCCGTATCTTCTGCACCCATCACGATGGCAGTTGGTGGCTGATAGTCGATCCGGTGATAAACATCCTTTCCTTTTTCGGTGCAGGCCACAAGCTGCAATCCGGAGTTTTTTAAATAGTTGCAGGTTCGGTGCAGGTTGGGGCTGCGGCAAACCGGGATCCTGGCAAGTGCGCCAGCCGATGTTTTCACCGCATCCGCGTTGATCTGGGCAAAGCCCCTGGTCGGAACGATCAGTGCATCAACGCCGGTGCACTCGGCTGTCCGGGCAATGGCACCCACGTTCCTCACATCGGTCAGCCCGTCGAGGATCAAAATGACCGGGCTCCTGCCCTGCTCAAACAATCCGGGTATGATATCCTCGATCCGGTAATAGGTGATGGGGGAAGCAATCGCAACAACTCCCTGATGATTCTTCACCGGGAAACGGTTCAGCTTCTCAGCAGGGACCCACTGCACCGGAATCCGGTGATTGGAAGCCACTTTAAGAAGCTCTGCTGACAGCTCCCCTCTGATGCCGTTCTGGATCAGGATCTTTTCAACATCTTTTCCTGCATCAATGGCCTCCAGTACCGGCCGAAGCCCATAAATAAATGAATCTTTGTCCAAAATGCTGATAATTAATGATCCGTTAATGCCTGTCTTTTCCTTGAAATCGGATTTCAAATGTAGCAATATTCCTCGACAGATGCATCGTTGATGACCTGACTTCATTCCAAAATTATAACCCTTCGAAAGTGCCAATCCTCTTTTTCGTTAAATTGCCTTGTCAAAAAATATGCGCATGAAAAAAGCATTGTCAATTGTATTCTCGGGGCTTTTTCTGTCCGGTGTGCTCCTCGGGCTGTCATCCTGCCGTCATTCAAACCCGACTCCCCTGACCAGTCCTGATGACCGGATGGACTGGTGGAGGCAGGCACGCTTTGGGTTGTTCATCCACTGGGGATTGTATGCCATACCCGCCGGGGAGTGGAACGGGACGGCACATTACGGGGAGTGGATCCGTCACTCGGCACAGATCCCGCTGGAAGTGTACGATGAATTCGCAGATCAGTTCAACCCGGCGGATTTCGATGCACGGGAATGGGTCAGGACAGCCAGGGAAGCGGGTGTCAACTACATCGTCATTACCTCGAAGCATCACGATGGATTTTGCCTGTGGGACTCAGAGTATACAGATTTCGATGTGATGTCCACCCCGTTTAAAAAAGACATTCTTGCTGAATTGAAAAACGCCTGTGACCAGGAAGGCATCCGGTTGTGTTTTTATCACTCGATCATGGACTGGCACCACCCGGATTACCTGCCCAGAAGGGAATGGGAAACAGGCCGTTCGGCCGAAGGAGCTGATTTTGAACGGTATGTCGGGCACCTGAAGAACCAGCTGAAGGAGCTCACCAGCCGCTACGGGCCCCTGGGCATTCTCTGGTTCGACGGTGAATGGGAAAGCACCTGGAATCACCAGCGCGGAAAGGACCTCTATGACTACGTCAGGGGATTGCAGCCCGACATCATCATCAATAACCGGGTGGATGTCGGCCGGGATGGAAGCATGGAAGGATTCAGCAAAGATGGCGAATTTGCAGGTGATTACGGCACACCGGAACAGGAAGTGCCTGCAACGGGTCTTCCGGGGGTCGACTGGGAAACCTGCATGACCATGAATGATCACTGGGGATACAACCGGACCGATCAGAACTGGAAATCCTCTGCCAGCCTGATCAGGATGCTGGCAGACATTGCGTCCAAGGGAGGCAATTTCCTGCTGAACGTTGGCCCTACCGCACAGGGTGCATTCCCGCAGGAAAGCATCGACCGCCTCAAGGACATCGGTCAGTGGATGGCAGTCAACAGCGAAGCCATCTATGGCACAGCCGCCAGCCCCTTCCCATTCCTGCCCTGGGGGCGGTGCACTGCCAAAGCAACCGAACGGGGAACCAGGTTGTACCTGCATGTTTTTGACTGGCCTGCAGATGGAAAACTCCAGGTGCCCGGCTTGTACAGCGAGCCGGAACGTGCGTTCCTTTTGTCCGATCAAAAGAAAAACAAATTAAACCTCCAGAGATCCGGTGCTGCACTGATCATTGAGGTGCCCGTTCAGTGCCCGGATACGGTCAATACGGTGATCGTGCTCGACGTTAATGGAAAACCCGATGTGGACATCCCTCCTGAAATTACCGGGATCAGCAACCTGTTCACCGACTCCCTGAAAACGGAGCTGAAATCCGGGCGCGACAGGGTGGAGATCCGCTATACACTCGACGGATCGGTTCCCACCGCAGCTTCTCCCCTTGCAACACATCCGGTGATCCTCACCGAAACCACCTGCGTCAGCGCACGGTGCTTCAGGAACAATGAACCCGTAAGCAGCGTGGCAACGCGTATCTTCAGCAAGGTGGAGCCGGCGAAATCCATTGAAATCTCCGCCGCGGAGCCAGGCATCGTTTGCCACCTGTTTGAAGGCGACTGGGACATCCTTCCGGATTTTGGAAAGCTCCAACCTGTCAGAACCGATGTCGTGCCTGCCATCCACGATGTGGAAGGAAACCAGCAGGAACACTATGGCCTGCTGTTCAGGGGCTATCTCCGGATCCCTTCAACAGGTGTGTATGCCCTGTCGGTCTCCTCCGACGACGGAAGCCAGCTGCTCATCAACGGACAGCTGGTGGCGGATAACGATGGACTTCACGGGATGCTGGAAAAAAAAGGTCAGTGTGCACTGTCGGCGGGATACCATCTCATTGAGATACGGTTCTTTGAAAAAACAGGGACGGATGAGCTGAAAGCCCATATCGAGGGACCTCGTCTGAGCAGGCAGGAAATACCGGGAACGATGCTGTATCACTGAGCGAATCCTTTACCTGCGCCAGCTTTCCACAGCCATATACCAGGATTCTTTGTAACTGCCCGACCGTTCCAGTTCAAAGTCATTATCCGTAAAAGGATTGATCACTCTGGTAAAATTAAAGGTCAGGGATAAGATGTTTCCCTCATTTCCATAGATCCACTGTTCGGCATCCTGCTGGCGGTACACGATTGTCGGATTGCCATAGATGATGTAGATCATCCCCCTGTCGGTCTTCCATCCTTCCTGAAACGAAGTGAAGAGCTGGTTGGCCTGTTCCACGCGCGTATAGTATCTTTTGATCATCTGAGCCGCCCTGCCGGGATTGCCGGCATTCTGAAGCCAGAATTCCTCCACCGCCTTCCTTTTATCGGGATTCGTTTCGATCTTCTCATACTCCCTCTGCGTTGTGAGATACCTCACCGGATAGGTCATTTGCACAGGATGGGTGATCCCGGGATACCCTTCGTGAAGGCGCAGGAGCGTGAATCCTTCACTGACAGCCGTATCAGCCTGGAAGAAATAGATTCCTTCCCTGGCGAAGGTCAACAGATCAGTTTCGCCATTGAAGAGCCTGACGCGGAACAGACTGTCGGGTTCAAACGCAAGAGGAACAGGCTTTTGTTCCAGGAAAGGCGGACCGGCAACCGGAAAATCACTGTGATAGTAATTGACCCAGAGCCCGGGCAGTTCAGGCTCGTTGTACTTTAGTACGACTTCCTGACCGGATCCGATGGAGGATTCAAACAAAATCGAACCTGCTTCATCGGATAACATGAAATTCTGACGGCTGCAAACGGATGTTTTTTTAATTTCACAATAGGCAGTGTAGGCCTGCTTCCTGTTCAGGTCCGTCAGGGTAAGGTTCAGAACGAATTCACCCGGGTACCTTGTCTTCAGGGGAAAAGAAGAGATGAAAGGCTTTCCGGACACATCCTGCGGAAAATCAGGATAGGTGACCGTTCCGCTGTCAATCAGCATCCTGTCATTATATAAGTCGAACAATTCATAATGGATGTTGAAGTTGGCCAGGTAATCATCAGTCTCGGACTTTTTTTCGTACAGCAGGTCGGAAAGCGAAAAACTAAAATAGAGATCCGTCCTATCCCTGGTGGAGTGCCAGGGGAGGCATTCAATCCGGAAGTCATTCTGGTCCGGATCATACAGGTAAGCAAGGTTGGAATAGCTCATTTTATTCAATGGTGCACACTGTACCAGCAGAAGGGCAATGGAGATGATGAAAGAATTTTTCCTGTGCTTCGCCATTTGCAGTGGTCCAAGGTTGAATGAAATCATACGACAGCGATGGGATTGCCGCATTTCACGCATTTTCCGGATGCATCCAGCCCCGGGGCCGAGATCAGGTATCCCGTTCTGGTGATGACTGTCTGGCCGCACCTGTTGCACACCGTGTCGTTTCCTTCGGGCAAGGATATGTTTCCGATGAAAACATAATCCAGGTATTTCCGGGCTAGTTGACGCAGATGGATCAATGTTTGGGCAGGTGTGCCGGGAATGGTCATTTTATACGCAGGGAAATAACGGCTCAGATGCAAAACCGTATCAGGCCCAAGTTCATCAGCGATCCACCGGCACATGGCATCAAAAACCGATTCGTCGTCATTTTGGGTAGGAATGACCAGGTTGGTGATCTCCAGGTGCTTACCGGCCTGCCGGATACGCTGGAGGGTATCTTTCACGGGCTCAAGCTTTGCTTTGGTGACCTTGTGGTAAAACTCTTCCGTGAAAGCTTTCAGGTCCACACTGAACGCATTCATCAAAGGCAGGAGCTGATCCAGTGGCGCAGGATTGATGTATCCGTTGGTCACCATCACATTCTTCAACCCGGCTTCCGCCGACAGCACGGCAATGTCAAGCATATACTCGTACCACACCGCCGGTTCGTTATACGTGAAGGCAATGCCCACATTGCCGCTTTTCTGAAGGGCCAGGTCGATCAACTGTTGCGGGGTATATTCGTGTAAATGGAAGAAATCCGAAGGGGAGGTCTGAGAGATCTCCGCATTCTGGCAAAACGAACACTGCAGGTTGCATCCTGTGCTTCCGATGCTGAAGATGACCCTGCCGGGATGAAAATGATACAGCGGTTTTTTTTCGATGGGATCAAAATGCAGGGCCGAAACTTTCCCGTAATTGGCTGTCACCAGGATATTGTCCTGATGGTAACGGCTACGGCAAATACCTTCCTTTCCCGGCCTGATCCGGCAGAAATGCGGACAGAGGGTGCACACAACACCATCCTCCTGTTTTTCATAATAAAGGGCTTCGTGCATTGACGTCTCATTTTAAATCAGCTGGAAAGATACAAAAATTACCGGTTGGTCACAACCAACGTGGGGAGTGGGCAATGAAAGATAGTACGTAAACAATAAGTTTTGAAAAAATTTGTTATGTAGTTTAGTTTGGCTAATTTTGCTGTTCCTTTAACAACGTAATCATGATGGGTATTCGAATGAAAAAAGCAGCGGTGCTGATCATTGCCTCGATCCTGGTGATCATGGTCATTTCTTCGTGCAAGACAAGGGAAAAATGTCCGGCATATGGAGAAACACAAAAATTTCAAATTGAACAGAAGTATTGATTCGTTCGTTTCTTCCGGATCTGATCGGATATTTCCCGTTTTTTTTCCCCATTCTCAAAAAAAAAAGCGTATATTTGAGAGTCTTTCATCCACTTTTATGATTTCGTTTTTTCGTACAGGAGTGATCGTGGTATTGATAGCCATCTGTTCCGCCCAACTGGCTGCGCAGCAGGATATCTTCAGGGATGACGGGGAGGGTTTTCTTGAGTTCAGCGACAGTGTTCTTTTGACCAAAGAAACCTCAGGGGGGATCATCCTTCACTCCCAGGGATTTGGCATTGAGTTTCAGAAAGGGAAAAACGTCAATTACGTCAAGAAACGCCTGCTGGATTTCAGTCTGGTGGATGTGCGGTCGCCCAAGGAAATCCGTGTTATCAATCCTTATTTTACCAATGCCAAAAGCTATGCTTATGGCAAGCTGAACAGCGTTTTCATCCTGCGCGGAGGTTACGGGTTCCAGCGTTTGATCGCCACCAAGCCCTACTGGGGCGGAGTTGAATTAAGGTACTTCTACATCGGAGGCGCATCCATCGGAATGGCCAAACCGGTTTACCTGAACATCATCAACCTGGTCTCCATCTCATCGTATTATTACGAATATAGACTTACCACTGAAAAGTACGACCCGGATGAGCATTTCACGGATAACATCTACGGCAGGGCTTCCTTTATGAAGGGGTTCAACGAGATGAAATTTTATCCCGGTCTTTATGTAAAGGCAGGATTCTCTTTTGACTTTGGCACCTATAATACCACGATCAAAAATCTGGAGCTGGGAGCCATGATCGATGTTTTTCCGAATCCCATCCCGGTGATGGCCTACAACGGTAAGGAATATTATTTCCTGACTTTGTTCCTGAGTGTATCTTTCGGCAAGCGATACAACTGAAAGCACTACCAGCCGGAGGCCAGCACATCCGCAATGTGAATGACCTTGATGGGCAACTGGTGTTTTTGAATGTACCCCCATTGATGCATCAGGCAGGATGCGTCGGTCGAGACAATGTATGAAGCTCCCGTATCCAGTGCGTGATGCACCTTCTGCTCAGCCATCGCAACGGCGATTGGTTCAAATTTCACGGAGAACATTCCCCCGAACCCGCAGCACTCATCCGTATTTTTCATTTCACGAAGTTCAAGGCCTTTCACACGGGACAGGAGGATCCGCGGCTCCTCCCGGATGCCATATTCGCGCAGTGCGGCACAGGAATCATGGTAGGTGACCACGGCGTCGAAGCGGGCGCCAAAATCCGTACAATGGGCCACATTCACCAGAAAATCAGTGAATTCATAGATCTTGCCGACCAGCTGTTTGTACTCAATGTGATAGGCGCTGTTATGAAACAGCGTGCGGTAATAATTGCGGACATAGCCCACACAGGAAGCGGATGGGCCAACGACCCACCCTGAATGGCTGAAATCCCTGATGAACTTCTCCCCCATGGCTTTTGCCTCATCCCAGTGACCTGCATTGAAAGCCATCTGACCGCAGCAAGTCTGCTGATCATTGTATCGCACCCCTACACCGCATTTTCTGAGCACCCTGACCATGTTTATTGCGGTTTCAGGGAAGATCTGGTCAATGAAACAGGGGATGAACAGATCCACTTCTTGGTTCATAATTGCCTGCTTAACTCCACCGGGCAAAAGTAACGATATTTAAGGATACAATGGCCGGATTCATACGCTTTCAGCGGAGAGTAACTCAGCGGGGATAAGGATCCGGTCAGTCGAGTTCCCGGTAGAACTGCAGGCAACTCAGGATATCCTCCGGTGTGCAGTACTGGTCAATTAAAGCGTGACCCAAAGAAGGAAGAAGGGTAAAATTTATGGCGTCGCCGGCATTTTTTTTATCCTGCTGAAGAACCTTCAGGATGCGCTCCACGTCCTGTTCATCCAGCGGATAATACGGAAAGTTCTCCAGCATGTAGCTGGCAATCTCTTCCATGATCTCCCACTGCAAACCTTTCATCCTGCAGGAGAGAAATGTTTCGCAGATGATTCCCATGGCCACACCGGTACCGTGGGACATGGTTGCATCCTGTTTACCCAGGGCGATCGTTTCAAAGGCCTGACCGATCGTATGGCCGAAATTCAAACGTTTTCTCAGCCGCTTTTCATAAGGATCATTCTTTACGATCCTGTTCTTGATTTCGACAGACCGGTAGATTATGTCATCCCAGAGATTGATCTGAGCGAAATTGACATTTTTCAGCAGTTTCCAGAAGTGTTGATCCATGATCAGGGCATATTTGACCACTTCTGCAAATCCGCTGAGCTTTTCTTTAGCGGGCAGGGTCTTCAAAAAGAGGGGATAAATGTACACGGCAGCAGGGTCGGCAAAGACACCGATCTGGTTCTTAAGTCCTCCCAGGTTCACACCCACCTTACCACCAAAGGCTGCATCGATCTGACCAACGAGTGTGGTGGGAAAATTGATGAACCGTATCCCTCGTCTGAAGGTCGCTGCAATGAATCCTGCCATATCGGTGAGCACTCCGCCGCCGATGTTGACCAGTACAGTGCCTTTGTCAGCCTTGAGATGAATCAGGTTCTGCCAGATCTCAACGCAGGTCTGGATATTCTTGTGGTCTTCGCCGCCGGGAACCTCCATGACCGCGCAATCCTTCAGCTGTTCCAGTTTCGCGGTCAGCATCGGAAGACACAAATTCCGGGTGTTCTCGTCCACCAGGATGATGAACCTGGAATCCCTCATTTCCGGCTCGCGCAGATGTGTCTGGATTTCTTCGAAAATATCTTCTCCGACGACAATCGGATAGGATTCTGCTCTGAGAATTCGCACTGCCATACCTGACTGTTTAATGAAATGCTGCCATCAACAGATCAATATCCTGAAATGGCAAATGAAACTGATCACTGATGATACTTTTTGTGAGGGTTCCCCCAATGAGGTACACACCCTGCCTGAAATCCTTATCTGCTTTCAGCAAATTTACGATATTTCCCGCTTCACCCAGGCGCAGCAGAGTTGGCGCAAAATAGTTGCTGAGAGCGTACGATGCCGTATGAGGAACGCTGGAAGCTATGTTGGGAACGCAATAGTGTGTGATGTCATGTTTTCTGAAGACCGGTTCGTTATGTGAGGTGACGCGTGAGGTTTCGACACATCCACCCTGGTCGATGCTCACATCGACAATGACAGCCCCTCTTTTCATTTTTTGCACCATGTCTTCAGACACGACGATGGGGGCCCTTCCCTCGGGGGAATGCATGGCACCGATGACAATGTCGGCCCGTTTCAACGAACTCAGCAGGATGCCCGGTTGAAGGATCGAGGTAAAGATCCGGGTCGAAAGATCATTCTGTATCCTGCGTAACCGGTAAACGGAATTGTCGAACACTTTGACCGATGCTCCCAGGCCCAGTGCTGCCCTTGCGGCGTACTCGCCCACGGTGCCAGCGCCCAAAACGACCACTTCGGTGGGTGCAATTCCCGAGAAACCACCCAGCATGCAACCGGTTCCGTTCCTGGTGTCTGCCAGGTAGCCCGCGGCGATCATGATGGCAGCATTCCCAACGATCTCACTGGTGGTGCGCAGAACCGGATACGTATGGGTTTTGTCCATGATGTACTCAAAGGCTATGGCCACCATCTTCCTGTTCATCAGCATCCTGAAATAGTCAAACGACTGCCCGGCCAGATGCAGCGCAGAGATCAGGGTCTGGCGTGAGGTGAGCAGCTCTGTCTCGGCAAGGGAGGGAGGAGCTATTTTTAGGATGATATCCGTTTTAAAGACCTCTTCCGGGGAATAAACGATATGAGCGCCTGCGTCGCCATATTGCTCATTGGAAAAGTTGGCGGCCTTGCCCGCGTCGGCTTCGATCACGACTTCGTGACCACTGGCCACCAGAAGACCGACACCCTGCGGTACCAGGGGGATCCGTTTCTCCTGATAGTGAATTTCTTTCGGAACGCCAATCCGGATGCGGCTTTTCCGCTGAGCGACCTCCAGGGTCTCCTCCTTCGGCATCAACCCTTCCGCACCGGAAAAATTGTAAATGTTTCCCTGTTCCTGCATCGTTCCAATCGGTCTGAACACCTGTCACAAGCCCTAAAGCTGTATGATCCGGCTGTGATTTGTCTCGTCGGCCTGAATTTTTATGTATACGCAATTATCCGGTAAAAGTTCTTCGAATTTTTCGGGCCACTCAATCAAACAATAGCACCCGCTGTCAAAGTACTCTTCTCCTCCGATATCCAGAAGCTCCCTGCAGCTCTTCAGCCTGTAAAAATCCATATGATACACCGATTGCCCTGTCCGGGTGCGGTACTCGTTGATAATGGAAAAGGTGGGACTGCTGACCATATCCACGACATCCAGATGCCTGCACAGGTTCTTGATCAGGGCGGTCTTCCCGGCACCTAACTGTCCGTAGAATCCGAAGACCCGCTGATCCGGATACCGGCGCAGCAGTTCCATCGACACTTGATCCAAATCTTCGACACTGTCGCATCGCAGTGTGTCCATTCGAGAGGTGGCTATTTTGGCGACAAAGTTATAAAAGGAACCAGCATCTCCTCAATGGAAATGCCACCATGCTGAAAAGTATTTTTATAGTAGTTAACGTAATAATTATAATTATTGGGGTAAGCAAAGAAATCATTACGCCGGCAGAAGATATAGGAAGAGCTGACGTTGGAACGTGGGAGGTAGGCATCTTCCGGATTCCTGATCTCATATACTTCTTTCTCCTTAAAATTCAGTGCCCTGCCGCTTTTATACCTGAGATTGGTGGTCGTGTTACGGTCACCGACCACTTTCACCGGATTCTGAACCCTGACGGAACCGTGATCGGTGGTGATGATCAGAGGGATCTTTTTATCCGACAGATACTGAAAAATATCGAGCAACGGCGAGTGCTCGAACCACGACCGGGTGATGGAGCGGTAAGCCGGCTCATCATCCGCCAGTTCACGGATGATCTCCATCTCGGTACGCGCGTGGGAAAGCATGTCAACAAAATTATAGACGATCACGTTCAGCCGGTTTCCAAGCAGATTGGGCAACGAATCAGCCAGCTTTCGGCCAACGGTCAGATTGAGCACCTTGTTGTACGAATACCGGATATCCTTTCCATAACGTTTGAGTTGCTCACCCAGAAGTTCGCCTTCAAACTGATTCTTGGTGCCCTCATCTTCTTCATCAACCCAGTACTGGGGATACTTCCTGGCGATCTCCGAAGGCATCAGACCTGCAAAAAGTGAATTCCGCGCATATTGAGTGGTCGTGGGAAGGATACTGTAATACAGTTCATCCTGCTCAACCCTGTAATACTCTTCGATGATCGGCTGGATGGTTTTCCACTGATCATAACGAAGATTATCGATCAGGATCAGGAAATAAGGTTTGTTCCCGTTGAGCAGCGGAAATAGTTTATCTTTTAATAATGTATGGGACATGGTGGGACGATCCGGCATCCTGGCGCTGACCCATCCCAGGTAATTGGATTCGATGAACCTTGAAAATACCCGGTTGGCCTCTTCTTTCTGGAGCCGCAAGATATCGGCAATTTGATCATCCTGGGCCTTGTTGAGCTCCAGTTCCCAGTAAACAAGCTTCCTGTAGATTTCAATCCATTGAGTGTATGTAAGATCCACGGAGATCTCCGAACCGATCGTATGAAATTCCTGCTGGTAAGTAAGGGAAGTCTTCTCGCTCACCAGCTTTTTCGTTTCCAGGTTCTTTTTCAGACAGAGAAGGATCTGCTTGGGGTTGACAGGCTTGATCAGATAGTCGGATATCTTTGATCCGATCGCATCCTCCATAATGGCCTCCTCTTCGCTTTTGGTGATCATCACGATGGGCAGGTTCGGATATTTGTTCTTCATCAGGGTAAGGGTTTCTATCCCTGACAACCCCGGCATCTGTTCATCCAGAAAAACAATGTCAAACAAACGGCTATTCAGTAATTCCAACCCTTCATCGCCATTGTTGGAGGTGTAAACATCATAACCTTTTTCCTGCAGGAACATGATATGCGGTTTGAGCATATCAATCTCATCATCTACCCATAAAATCTGTATCGCCATCGTAATAGATTAAGTTGAACATAATGATTGAACCGGTCACTGAATCAGGAGCAGCCGGTACAGGAAGGCACCTTTCTTCAGGTAAGCTTTGGTTTTATTAAAATAAAGTCGTAAAATTGGATTTTATTGTCCCGAACGCTTATTTTTTATTCATACAAAGTTAATGAATACAGGAAGGTCGTCCTCATTTAACAGGAGAAAAATTTTCAATGACCCGGTATATGGGTTCGTCACCATATCAGACGAGTCGTTGTTCAATGTCGTTGAGCATCCTTATTTTCAGCGGCTTCGCCGTATCAGGCAACTCGGGTTGACCGACCTGGTCTATCCCGGCGCTCTCCATACACGGTTTCATCATTCCCTGGGTGCGACGTTCCTGATGAAGAAGGCGATCGAGGCGCTTCGTTTCAAGGGGATCCCGGTCACCGCCGAGGAAGAGAAGGGTGCCCTGCTGGCCATTTTGCTGCACGACATAGGGCATTGCCCCTATTCCCATACTCTGGAGGGCAGAATTGTCCACCGGCTTTCCCACGAAGACCTGTCGTTGCTCTATATGAAATCGCTCAACAGTCAAAAAACAGCAGACCTTGTTCTGGCGCAGGATATTTTCACAGGCAAACATTCTAGCAAATTCCTTCATCAGCTGGTGTCCAGCCAGCTGGATGTCGACCGGCTGGATTTTCTCCGGAGGGACAGTTTTTACACCGGGGTCTCCGAAGGAGTGGTCAATACCGACCGGATCATCGATATGCTCAACGTGGTGGATGATGAACTGGTGGTGGAAGCAAAGGGAATTTACTCCATTGAGAAATTCATTGTGGCGCGCCGGCTAATGTACTGGCAGGTTTACCTGCACAAAACCGTGATTGCAGCAGAAAAAATGCTCACCAGCCTGCTGGAACGGGCCCGGGAGTTGATTTCCAGGGGAAATGACCTGTTCATGACCCCTGCTCTTTCCGTATTTTTAAAAAATGACCTGACAATACAGGACCTTGCAGATCGTCCTGACTTGCTTGAGACCTTTTCAGAGCTGGACGACACGGATATTTTCACCTCGGTAAAAGTTTGGGCGTCGCACCCTGATAAGACTCTTTCGTTACTTTGCAATGGATTGGTGATGAGGAATCTGTTTAAAATTGAAATACGAAATGCTCCTTTTGAACCGGCGGAAGTCCTGAAGATAAAGGAGATGGTTGCCCGGGCATTCCGGATACCGCTGGAAGAATGTGATTACCTGGTATATACCGATCTTATCTCCAACAAGGCCTATGATCAGTACACCGATGGGATCAAGGTATTGAACAGGGACGGCAGGATCACCGAACTGGAAAGCGCCTCCGAACAGCTGAGCGTTGCCCTGTTATCCAGGATGGTCACGAAGTATTATTTATGCTATCCGAAAAATTTGAATTTGAACCGTCTCCCGTCCTAAATATTCACCCTATCTTTGCCCGAAAATAAATACAACACCTGAACAGATGCATTTTACCGCCAACCAGATCGCAGGAATCCTTCATGGCACCGTGGACGGAGATCCGCAGGCAACTGTCGATCAGCTTTCAAAAATAGAGGAAGGGCATCCCGGCACCCTCTCCTTCCTGGCCAACCCAAAATACACTCCCTATATTTACAAAACAGGGGCCTCCATTGTCATTGTTCAGAAAGATTTCAGGGCTGAATTTCCTGTCAGTGCAACACTGATCCGGGTTGAGGATCCCTACAGCGCTTTTGCACAGTTACTGGAAATTTATAACCAGTACACGGGCGGAAAGAAAGGGATATCACAGCATGCATCCGTGGCTTCCACTGCCAGCATTGGCAAAGATGTATCTATCGGTGATTTCAGTGTCATCGGTGAACATGCGGTCATCGGAGACGGGACCAGGATTCATCCCCAGGTTTACATCGGGGAAAAGGTAACAATTGGCAGCCGGACCATCCTTCATCCCGGAGTCAGGATCCTGCAGGGGTGCCAGGTTGGCAGTGACTGCATTCTTCACCCCGGTGTGGTCGTCGGATCGGATGGATTCGGTTTTGCACCACAGGAGGACCATCACTACCGCAAGATTGTCCAGATTGGGAATGTGGTCATTGAGGATGAGGTGGAGATCGGCGCTAACTCTACGGTTGACCGGGCCACGCTGGGCTCCACCATCATACGTAAGGGTGTCAAGCTGGATAATCTGATACAGGTTGCCCATAACGTGGTCATCGGTGAAAATACCGTCATCGCTGCTCAAACCGGGATCTCCGGATCCACCCATATCGGCAGGAACTGCCTCATCGGCGGACAGGTGGGGATCATTGGGCACCTGGTGATCGGTGACAATGTTCAGATCGCTGCCCAATCGGGTGTGTCCACTAACATTAAGGCAGACCAGACAGTGATGGGCGCCCCCGCATTCGATATCAAAAAATTCAAGATTTCCTATGTTCATTTCCGGAATCTTGAAAATCATATCAAAAGGATCGATGATCTGGAAAGAAAAATTGTAAATAATCAATAATATGGTTATGTTTGCAGCCACAATGGACGGTTTGCAAAGAACCATAAAGAATTCGTTCGTCATCTCCGGAAATGGCCTTCACACGGGCCAGCATGTAACACTGACCTTTTTTCCGGCACCCGTGGGCCATGGAATAAAATTCAAACGTACCGACCTGAAAGACCAGCCCGTCATCGATGCCGATGTTGACCGGGTGGTGGATGTGTCACGAGGAACAACGCTGGAGCAGGACGGAGCAAGAATAATGACGGCCGAACATGCACTGGCCGCCCTGGTCGGTCTGCAGATCGACAACGTACTGATCGGGATTGATTGCCAGGAAACGCCCATCCTCGACGGCAGCTCAAAAATGTATGTCGATGCCCTGGAAAAAGCAGGGATCGTCGAACAGGATGCTTTCAGAGAGTTCATTGAGATCGAAGAGGTCCTCTCCTTCCAGGAGCCAAGCAACAAGGTTGAGCTGATTGCTGTTCCTGCCAAATCGTACAGGCTGTCGGTCATGGTCGATTATGACTCGACCGTGCTGACGAACCAGTATGCCACACTCGACCGCATCGAAGATTTCCGGGACCAGATATCCGATTGCCGTACATTCGTTTTTCTGCACGAACTGGAATACCTCATTCAGAACAACCTGATCCGGGGCGGCGACCTGGACAATGCCATTGTTTTTGTCGACAAGATCATTTCACAGGATGAGCTCGACAGGCTGGCTGCCTTCTTTAACAAGCCCCGCGTGACCATTCTGAAAGAAGGTATCCTGAACAACGTCCGCTTGCATTATCCCAACGAACCTGCGCGCCATAAACTGCTGGATGTGGTCGGGGATCTGGCCCTGGTGGGAAAACCCATCAAGGGACATATCATCGCAAACCGCCCCGGTCACGGTGCCAACATTCAACTGGCACGCCTGATCAAAGAACACGGAAGATCGCAGGCAAAGAAAGAAAAAGCTCCCTTCATCGATCCTTCACGGCCACCACTCTATGGCATTAACGAGATCCAGAACATCCTCCCGCATCGTCCTCCTTTCCTGTTGATCGACAGGGTTCTGGAATTGACGGACCGGAGGGTGATCGCCATGAAAAATGTGACGATGAATGAGCCTTTCTTTGTCGGGCATTTTCCCGGCGAGCCTGTCATGCCCGGCGTGCTCCAGGTGGAAGCCATGGCGCAAACAGGAGGGATCCTGGCCTTGAGCAGCGTTCCGGATCCCAAGGAATATATAGCCTACTTTCTTAAAATTGATAATGCAAAATTCCGGCAGAAAGTGTTACCCGGTGACACACTGGTATTTAAACTTGACCTGGTTGCTCCAATCCGAAGAGGCATCTGCCATATGAAAGGTTATGTCTATGTCGGTGACAAAATTGTGACAGAAGCCGAATTAATGGCTCAATTAGTAAAAAAGACCAAAAATCTATGACACAACCGTTAGCATATGTTCATCCGCAGGCCAGGATTGCCAATACCGTAGTTATTGAGCCCTTTGTCAACGTCGAGAAGAATGTGGAGATTGGAGAAGGCACCTGGATCGGATCCCATGTGACCATCATGGAAGGTGCCCGGATCGGCAAGAACTGCAGGATCTTCCCGGGAGCTGTCATCGCTGCCATTCCGCAGGATTTGAAATTCGACGGGGAGGAAACCATGGTCAAGATCGGTAACAACACCACCGTCCGCGAGTTTGCGACCATCAACAGGGGGACCAAGGCCAATTATGAGACCGTCATTGGAGAGAATTGCCTTATCATGGCCTATGCACATGTGGCACACGATTGCATCCTGGGCAACCATGTGATTCTTTCCAACGCGGCCAACCTGGCCGGTCACATCGTTATCGACGACTGGGCCATTGTGGGCGGCCTGGCCGCAGTGCACCAGTTCGTGCACATTGGCTGTCATTCACTTGTCGGAGGAGGCGCTCTCGTCAGAAAAGATGTCCCGCCTTATGTCAAAGCAGCCAGGGAGCCACTTTCCTACATCGGGGTCAATTCGATCGGTCTTCGGCGCAGGGGATTTACCCAGGCCCAGATCAATGAGATCCAGGATATCTATCGCTTCATCTATATCAAAGGGAAAAACGTTTCCCAGGCAGTCTCCATCATTGAAGCTGATTTTCGCGTATCCCCTGAACGGGATGAGATACTGAGCTTTATTGCCCGTTCGAGCCGTGGCATCATGAAGGGATTCTCACGTTATTCAAATGGATAACTCCCACGAAAACCAGATCGCCCTAAACGCAGCCGACAATCTCCGTGTTCTGTGCGCTGCCATGGTCGAAAAAGCCCGGTCGGGACACCCCGGTGGAGCTCTGGGAGCGGCGGATTTCATTCAGATCCTCTTTGCCGAGTACCTGCGCTTTGATCCTTCGGACCCCGAATGGGATCTGAGGGACCGGTTCTTCCTTGATCCCGGCCATCTGTCGGCCCTGCTCTACGCAGTCCTTTACCTCTATGGCATCTATACGGAAGATGATCTTAAAAATTTCAGGCAGTGGGGCAGTCCTACCCCAGGCCATCCCGAGCTGGATATCCGGCACGGGATCGAGAACACATCAGGCCCGCTTGGGCTGGGGCATGCCATGGCCACTGGTGCAGCCCTTGCCGAACGTCACCTGACAAACCGCTTCGGGAACTGGATGGAACACAGAATCTTCACCCTTATCTCCGATGGAGGCATCCAGGAGGAAATATCACAGGGTGTGGGCCGCATCGCCGGATTTCTCGGGCTGAACAACCTGATCATGTTCTTCGACTCCAATGACGCCCAGCTTTCGACCCTCACCAGTGCGGTAACCCGTGAAGATACGGCCCGCAAGTACGAAGCCTGGGGATGGCAGGTACTCACGATCGATGGACACGATCACCGGGAGATCAGGAAGGCGCTGGATGCTGCCGTCAGCGAAAAACAGCGCCCTACGCTGATCATCGGAAAAACCATCATGGCCAAAGGGACCCTTACGGCACAGGGAGAATCCCTCGAAGGCCATTATTCCACCCATGGACAACCGCTTAGCAAGGCAGGGGCTTCCATCGAAAACACGATCCGGAACCTGGGCGGCGATCCTCAGAATCCTTTTGCGGTATGCCCGGAGGTGGACTCCTATTATGCCCGCATCCGGCAGGAAAAGATCAGATCGGCAACGATCCGAAAAGCGGATGAAACAGCGTGGATGCAGACACATCCTGCAAAAGCAGCTGCATATCAACGCTTTATGTCCGGCAAGCTCCCCGACCTGGATTTTGAGGCCATCTCACTTGACCCGGGAAAAGCCACCCGCATGGCTTCCTCCAACATACTGGAGTACCTTTCCGTCAGCCTCGACAACTTGCTGGTGATGTCGGCCGATCTTGCCAACAGCGATAAGACCGACGGATTTCTCAAAAACAGCAAACCCCTCACCCATCAGGATTTCACAGGGACATTCCTGCACGCGGGTGTCTCCGAGCTTTCGATGGCTGCCATTGCCAATGGCATTGCCCTCCACGGGGGACTGTATGTGGCCTGCGGCACCTTTCTCGTATTTTCCGACTACATGAAGCCGGCCGTGCGCCTGGCGGCGCTGATGGGCCTGCCGGTGATCTACATCTGGACGCACGATTCGTTCCGGGTAGGAGAAGATGGCCCCACACATCAACCCGTGGAACAGGAAGCACAGATCCGTCTGCTGGAAAAGTTAAAAAATCATGATGGAGAGAACAGCATCCTTGTTTTGCGGCCGGCCGATGGCAACGAGACCAAGGTGGCCTGGAAAATGGCTCTGGAAAACCGGAAAACACCTACTGCCCTGATCCTGTCACGGCAGTCCATCCGGGATCTGCCAGCACCAAAAGGAACCTCCAGTTACCAGGCCGCTCTCGGGGCACAAAAGGGTGCCTGCACCGTCTGTGCTTTCGGAGAACATCCGGATGTCATCCTTCTGGCAAACGGATCGGAAGTGGCAACCCTGTACGAAGTGGCGAAGTTGCTTCAGGAAAAAGGGGTATCCTCCCGTGTCGTTTCCGCCATCTCGGAAGGATTGTTCCGTCGCCAGCCAATCGATTATCAGAAAATGATCCTGCCGGATGGCGTACCGGTCTTCGGACTCACCGCCGGCCTGCCCGTCACCCTGCAGGGACTGGCAGGTGGCAAAGGACAAGTGATGGGAATGGATCACTTTGGCTATTCAGCCCCGGCAGAGGTGCTGGATGAAAAATTCGGATTCGATCCTGAAACGATTGCCCGAAAAGTACAGGAATTCCTTTCAGAAAAGTAATCATTTATCTTCCATTGATGAGTTGGACGTTTCCGATTTTGAATTATCTTTGCACCTCTTTTGCAACGTTCCCGCTAAAAACACTTTTCAAATGGCCACAACAGCAGATTTCAGGAATGGATTGTGCATAGAGCTTGACAATGAGCTCTATACCATCATCGAATTTCAACATGTCAAACCCGGCAAAGGCGGGGCATTTGTCCGCACAAAGCTCAAGAACCTGAAAACCGGCAAAGTCCTGGCCAACACCTTCAATTCGGGCGTCAGGATCGACGTGGCCCGGGTGGAACGCCGGCCTTACCAGTATCTCTATAAAGAAGATATCACGTACATGTTCATGCATACGCAGACCTATGAACAGGTGCCCATCGATGAAGAGCTCATCAACGCCCCTGCCCTGCTGAAAGACGGCCAGGAAGTCGAGATCGTTTTCCATGCTGATACGGAAACACCCTTGTACTGCGAGCTCCCTCCCTTTGTCACCCTTGAGATCACCTACACAGAACCGGGGGAAAGAGGTAACACCGCCACCAACACCCTGAAAGAAGCCACGGTCGAAACCGGCGCCATCGTCAGGGTGCCGCTGTTCATCAATGAGGGGGATAAGATCCGCGTCGACACGCGGACCGGAGAATATGGTGAACGGGTCAGAGAATAAGCAGATCATCCATGAAATTCAATCCTCCCCTTACCCTTGAGTTTGTTGCTTCCCTGACGGGTGCCATGCCCAGGGGCGAACCCGGGCTGCTCATCACAGGCATCAATGAGATCCATATGGTCGAGCCCGGCGACCTCACCTTCGTTGATCATCCCAAGTATTACGACAAAGCCCTTCTTTCAGAGGCCACCACGATCCTGATCAATAAAGAGGTCGAGGTGCCGGCCGGAAAAGCGATCCTGGTATCCACCGATCCTTTCCGCGATTATAATCTTCTGGTGAACCGTTACAGTCCATTCACACCCACCACGGTTCCCGTCAGCCCAGAGGCACGTATAGGAAAGGGAACCATCATTCAGCCGGGTGCATTTATCGGCAACGATGTCACCATTGGCGAAAACTGCCTCATCCATTCAAATGTAAGTATTTACGATGGCTGCACGATCGGGAACCATGTGATCATTCACGCAAACAGTGTCCTGGGAGCCGATGCGTATTATTTCCAGAAAAAAAACGGCGCCTACCGAAAGCTAAAGTCCTGCGGATCAGTGATCATTGAAGACCACGTGGAGATTGGAGCACTTTGTTCCATCGACCGGGGCGTTTCAGGGAATACCACCCTCGGTGCGGGCACAAAGCTGGACAACCACGTGCAGGTCGGGCATGATACCTGCATCGGGAAACATTGCCTTATCGGAGCTTTTGCTGCCATTGCCGGCGTGACGCGGATTGAAGACAATGTCATCGTCTGGGCCAGGGTGGCCATCAACAAGGACCTGGTCATCGGTGAAGGTGCCGTGATCCTTGCCACTTCCGCAGTTGATAAATCCCTCGAACCCCATAAGACCTACTTTGGAATACCTGTCGACGAGGTTGGAAGAAAATGGAGAGAATTGGCGGCTCTGCGTCAGCTTCCGGATTTTCTGAGCAAACACCGGAAATGATCTACTCCCTTGCAGGACTATCCCCCTGAACATCAGGTTGCTGTCTTCCCTTCCGGTGGTAAAGATCCAATGCCACCAGCATTCCGATCATCGCCCAGACCGGAACGGAAGCCTTGTCCGTATCGAGGAAGTTGTTCAGTATTCCGTGGATGAAATAGGTCATCAATCCCAGAAGAATGACCAGCGTAATCAGTTTCACCTCACGTGATGCTGGTTCCCTGTAAACCCTCAGCCCTGTAATGAAAAAGCTCACCACCAGTGCGACCATGATGAGCATCCCGGGCAATCCCGACTCTGCCAGGGGTCCGATGTATTCACTGTGGGCATTGCCCATGTCGCCGAAATTGGTGCTGATGATCGTTTTTTCCTTGGTTCGCTGGAAAGGAGCGTACAAAAACTGGTAGGTGCCCGGGCCCCAACCCCAGAACGGTCGTTCATTGTACATCCTCAGGGCCGATTGCCAGCGGTTGATGCGCTCCAGATTGGAAGCATCAGATGAAATATTGGAGATGGACTGCACGTGCTCAATGAAATTCGCCGAAGAATCCTGCTTGTTCTTCTCCAGTGCATCCAGGATCTCCCACTTGAACATCATGAAAATACCAATGAAAACACCAATGGTCAGAAGTATCCATCTGAACCTGATCCGCAATAAAATGACGAGGTAGATGACAACACCAGCGGCAAGGCTTACCCAGGCTGCCCTGCTGAAGGAGAGTATCAACGCCGTGATCAATACCGCCACCACACCGGAGGATGCAAGTCGCATGGTTCTGGAATACGTTTTATCAAAAATGAATCCTGTGAACACAGGGATGAACAAGGCCAGGATGGCGCCGTAGGCCGTGTGATCATTGTAAAACGGTGTCATGACCCAGTGACCGGCTTCCTCATCAAATCCCAGTTTGGAATGATTATAAATTGTGTAGGCGATCACGGCCATCAGCGGAATAATGTAAAGCCAGCTGAAAAGCTTAATGTTCTTTATTTTCCGGAAAATAAGAATGCCAAGGAAATAAAACGGGATGACAAACCAGAGGCGGGCGATCAGATATTTGAAGGAAACCAGGGGGATTTCACTCGTCAGGCTGGTAAACAGCATCCACAGCAAGCTGATCATAATGATGATGCTGACCGGATGTCGCAAAATCCTGCGGTCATAATCGTTCCTGTAAAGGATTCTCAGAAGGAACAAAACCAGAACACCGAAAAGAAGAGGCTCGGTGGGGATGGAAATCCCTATCCCAATGTCGATGTCCCTGACGTTAACGGCAAGCGGTGTGAGAAAAACGACCAGCAAAAGGACCTTGTCAAGCGTGAAGATATAAAGGAGGGCGATGATCAGCAGCAGGGGCACCAACAGGGCAAAATAATAACGCTCCGTCAAAATGAGCCCAATGGTCAGCAAAATGAACAAGGCACTGATCAGGTAGACCCATTTTAATTTATACTTCTCAATCAATTTGTTCTATTTTTTCGGATGAACAGGATAAGCCGAAAAACGTTATCCCTGGCGGACCGCTTCGTTGAGCCGGCTGTCAAAGATGACCACCAGAACAGTCGTCAGCAGCAGGGTGCTGGCCATGGTCAGAAATACAATGATCCAGCGGACAGGATATGATTTTTTATCAGCCACCACCGGCGGCGTGACGACATTGGTGTGAGTAAATGCCTTGTTGGCATCAAAGACAGCCCGGTCATAATCTTCCTGAAACTCACTGTACATACGAAGCAGATCATAAAGCCGGGTATTGTAAAAAATGAACTCTCCTCCTTTTTCCTCAATATTTTTCTTAAGTTTCAGCACCTCCGCTGTATTGATATTCCTGGCCGCATTATCTCCATCTACCGTCCGCAGGTAACCCCTGGCCACCTCACGCGTCTGATTGCCGTAATCAATGATCTCGTATTTGGTCCGTAACTCATACAGTTTGGCTTCAACCGAATCGATCTCCCTTTTCTTCTCATCCAGCATCGCTTTTGTGGCCCTGACCACTTCAATGTATTTCTCCCTGTGGGTTGTCTGGACCTTTATGTCCAATTGATGGATGATCTCGTTCACCATATCGCAGGCAAGCCTGGGATCGGTATCCGTAACGACAATCTCCACGGATTCGTACATCGTCTTGTTGATCTGGACATTCTGTCCGTATTTATACAGGATTGTTGAAGAGAAATATCTGTAGCTGGAATCAATCTTATAGTGCTTCGCCAAATTGAATTTCCGGATGATGCTGTCCTTGATGTCTTTTGAATTCAACCACTGCACCATCTGTTCAGTTTCACTTTCATCAGAATAAGGAGCAATGTTGGATGGGTAAATGATTCCGACGGATTTAAACCTGGGCTTAAGGAAGGAAGGGCCCGAGAAAATGGCCGCCAACATGCCTGCCACCAGGCAGATGATGATGATATGCCATTTCCACTTCCAGAATAATTGAAGCAGGTTTATATTACTAAAAAAATGCTCCATTTTCCATTTGTTGTTATGATTAAAGATCTTACCATGTGCACTGACTGGTTGTTTTATTTCAAAATGAGTCTTCGGGACTCTGATTCTGAAACTGATTTTTTTTTTTGGCGAGGCAGGGATGATCTCGCTTTTAGAAACATTTTCGATAACGATGATCGCCAGGATCGTCAGAAGAAAAGCTGAAATGGTCGAAACCAGCACGATAAGCCACCGGATCGGATATGACTTGCGCTCAGCTCCATAGGCCGTGCTCACAACGAATTTCTGGGGTAACTCCTCCTCAGCATCCACCTTGGCTTCTTCATATTTGCTTTTCAGCACGCTAAGCTGTTTTTTTTCATGCTCCAGGGCATCCCGCAGCGAAACGTAAGGTCCGCCATACTTGGCCAGCGTATCCAGTTTATCCTCCAGGGCGCGGATCGCACTCCTGTTGTCCTTGGCGATCTCGATGGCCAGTTGCTGGTTGATCATCTCTGCCTGGGTTTCATAATCGTGAACCCCTTTCTGGCGAAGGTAGGTCAATGAATCTTCCATCCGGTGGATTTCCGCGAGGCGCTGAACATATTCAGCCTCAACGATCTTAAATCCCTGTATGGCCCGTTGCCGTTGCATGTCGATCTTGATGGAATCGAGCAGATTGGCAATGTCATTGGCTACATCTGCTGCCAGCTGTGAATCTTTATCCATTACGGTGATCTTCACAGCATTGTATTCCGTCCGCCTGTAGGTGATATTGCTCTCATACTGCTTATACAGCCTTGTAAGCTTGTATTTTGAACCCGCATCAATTTCATAATGGTCCATAAGGTCATACTTCTCAATGATCCGGTCACGGATACGGTTCGAATTGAGGATCTGGAGCATCTGCTCGGTTTGCTCATCCTCGCCAAACTCCATGATGTCTTCTTTTCCCCCGTACGTTTCGCTCAGCAATGCCTTGGATACCGAGCTGGTTGATACGGGGTAGAGCACTACGACCGATTTATACTTGGGGGTGATAAAAAAAGGAGATGAGAAGATCAGCGAAGTTAAAAAAGCAATGGAGGTCAGGATAAAGATGGGTACTCTCCAAGCCCATAGAAACCTGACAAAATTTGATGAGTCGAAATCCCTGTTGCCCGAAAAGGTATCACTCATATGCAAAAAGACTTATAAAGGACAACAAAAATAGACTTAAATTTCAAATATGCAATGTCATTTGATGAATATCTGAATCCTTTTTCATGCCTGGGTGGTCTTACCCGTCAAAATACCGATGAGAGAAGAAAAACGGATCAGCCGCAAAGCAAATGCATAACCAAGCGAAGCCGTGACCATGACCCCGAATGCGTAACCCCACGGTTGGATCAGTGAGCGGGTAGCCAGGTTGATGACAACAAGTCCTAAAATAAACAATGCCAGGGTCAGCAGGAACCTTAACGACCATTTAAACCTGAAAACGAGCTGCACCAGGATCACCTGGGCGATGGCAGAAACAAACTGGGTGATGACACTGGCATAGGCACTTCCAACAGCAAGATACCGGGGTATGAGTATCAGATTCAGGATCAGGCTCAGCAACATGCTCCCACCCGCGATCAAATTGAGATGCATCAGGTTTCCGTTGGCTGTGAGCAGCGTACCAAAAATATAGCTCATCGAAATGGCGATGAATCCAAACATCATGATACGAAAAACGTCAGCCGACTGCTCTGCATGATCCGCCATTAAAAGTTCCATCACCTGATCGCTGTAAAAATGACATCCCAGGCTGATGATCAGGGCGACGACCATCAGCAGGGTAAAGGATAACTTCACCATTTGGGCCACCGGCTCCCTGTTCTTTAACATATTGGCAAAGATGGGCAATAAAAGCACCGCGAAAAGATAACCAATCATATTCACTGCATCCAATATCCTGAAGGAAGAGGCATAAATGGTGGCCTGCTCCTTCCCCTGGGAGGAGGACAGCAAGCGTTCGATCATCACGGGATCGATCCGGTTGTAAAATGTCATCAGCAGCACCAGCAGCGCAAACGGAAAGCTTTTTCGGAAAATCAACACAATGAAAGGCCAGTTCCAGGTCAGCTTACGGAAGGCTGCCTTCCTGATCACGATCACCAGGGCGACCAGCGCGGTCAGACCGTACGAAGCAGTCTGCGCATAAATGAACCATTCTATCCGGAAAGGCGACGGTGCTACTCGGCTCCATAAAAGCACACCGCAGATGATGATCAACAAAACCCGGTCAAGAATGGATAAAAAACTGTCGGTTCTGAACAGCAACAATCCGGAAACGTTTGAACGGAGGTACAGGATAAAGGAAATCAAAAACTGGTTGATGCCCAAAAAGAAAAGGTAACGCAGCTTAATTCCCTCGTATCCGATGATCAGGGCTGCACCGAAGGTGATAAAAAAATAAGACAGGAGAAGTAATAATTTGACAGTCAGCATACTGGAAAAATGTTTATGCAACAGCTGACTGTTCTGGGCAATGTTCCGGTTGTTAAAATTGGTGATGCCGCAATCCAGTAAAATATTGAAGAGAAAAGAAAAGTTGAAAACCACGAAATAAAGACCGTAATCGGTTCCCACCTGGTTCTGGATGGTCAGGTCAATGCCAAAAATATAAAAGGGCTTGATGAGAAGATTCAGGGAAAGTAACAGGATCAGATTGGCAAGAAATTTCTTCTGCATGGCACGTTCAGACTGGATGGCTAGTCCGGGAGGAAATAAAAATTATCCTTTTCATGGGCGACCGAATCAATCGTCATAAGCTGTTTGCGATGGAGAATGTAAGCCGAATAACCCAGTTGTTTCATCAGACCGATGGCCAACTGCCTTCGCTCATTTTTCCAGAGCTCGCAGTAGATCGCAGGTTTATGCATGCTGATCAGTTTCCTGGCTCCTTCGAGTACAAAATATTCAAAATTCTCCACATCGATTTTGATCCCCGTGATCCTGGATGAATCCGTTAAAAAACCGGTAATGGAATCCAGTTTCTGCACGGAGGCAACGAATTCATCCCCTTCCTCATTCGCCGGGGAACCATTGTCACTGGTAACGACATGGGTGAGCCCCTGCATTTTGACCGAATGAATGACCGGTCTCCGCATACGCGCCTCGCCATCAAAGTTGCCCAGGGCGGTTTCAACTACGGTGACATTCTTTATCCCGAAAAACCGGATGATCCTTTTGAGAGCCACCACGTTCTGAGGATCGGGTTCGAAGGCGTAGATGGCCGAACCCGGAAACTTACGGCCCAGGTGCGCTGTCATGATCCCGATGTTTGCACCGATGTCAAGAATGATCCCACCATCGGGCAGGATCCTGAGCAGGTGCATAAAATCGCCTTCATCTTTTTTCCAGCGTAACGTAACGATTGTAAAGAGGGAGAAAATGAAAAGATAATTCTGATAACCCAGCACAACTTGCAATACTTTTTTTATCAACGCCTTCATTAAAATTCAGATATTTGCCGCAAATTTACCATAATATTCATCTGTTCGCCGTAATAATTTCCTCTTAACCTCAATATTACGTGAAGATCGCCGTAAATACCCGGCTGTTAATAAAGAACAAACTTGACGGCATAGGCTGGTTCACCTGTGAGTCGTTCAAAAGGATCACACAGCAGCATCCCGAGCACGAGTTTTACTTTCTGTTCGACCGTTCCTATGATGAATCCTTCCTATTCTCCGGCAATGTGATCCCAGTTGTCGTTCGTCCTCCTGCACGGCATGTGCTCCTTTATACGATCTGGTTCGAGGTCTCCGTACCCGGCATGCTCCGCAAGATCAAACCCGACCTGTTCGTTTCGCCCGACGGATTCCTTTCACTGTCCACATCTGTACCTTGCGTGGATGTCATCCACGACCTGAATTTCGAACATTATCCCGAGGATCTCCCAAAACAGGTGAGCCGGTACTACCGGAACTTTTTCCCGCGCTTTGCCCGAAAGGCAGTCCGGTTAGCCACTGTTTCGTCCTATTCGAAAGGCGATATTGCCGAACGCTATGGCGTTTCCCCGGAAAAAATCGATGTGGTCTACAACGGCGCCAATACCGTCTTTTGTCCGCTGGACGAAAGGCAGCAGCAGAGCGTGAGGGATGAATACACAGGCGGCGTGCCCTACTTCATCTTCATTGGAGCGCTTCATCCGCGAAAGAACCTTGCTTCCCTGTTCACCGCATTTGACCATTTCAAAGAGCGCGTCGATTCACCGTGTAAATTATTGATCGTCGGTGCCAAAATGTGGTGGACTTCCTCCATGCGCCAGGCTTACGAATCAATGACTCATAAAAGCGATGTGATCTTCACCGGGCGGGTGGCCCTTGAGGAGCTTCACCGTATGCTGGCCTCCGCACTTGCGCTCACGTACGTTTCTTATTTCGAGGGGTTTGGAATTCCAGTTGTGGAAGCTTTTGCCTGCCACACGCCTGTCATCGCTTCCAACACCACCTCCCTGCCTGAAGTTGCCGGCGATGCAGCGCTGCTGGTAGACCCCTTTTCACCCGACCAGATCACCGAGGCATTGATGCGCATCTTTCACGAACCGGATTTAAGGAAGGAACTGGTTGCCAGAGGAAGTGAACAGGGAAATAAATTCTCCTGGGACAAAACCGCTGCACTGCTGTGGTCAACAATCGAAAAAGCACTTCATGACACTCAAATCCGTGATCTATGAACGTTTTGCTGTTAGGGTCCGGAGGCCGTGAACATGCTCTTGCCTGGAAAATGGCACAGAGCAAGCAACTCGGTCACCTTTTCATCGCTCCGGGCAATGCGGGGACAGCTCTTGTGGGAACCAATGTCCCGATGGCCGTCAGTGATTTCGAACGGATCGTTCAGTTTGTTCACCAGCAGAACATCACGATGGTGGTGGTTGGTCCGGAAGCACCCCTTGTTGAAGGAATCGCTGATTTCATCGGGAACGATCCTCTGACACGGGATGTCAGGGTGATCGGACCTGCAGCTGCCGGAGCGCGTCTGGAAGGCAGCAAAGTGTTCGCCAAGGAGTTCATGCGCCGGCACGGAATACCCACAGCCGCCAGCAGGATGTTCGACCGGGAGCACCTGGAAGAGGCGCGGCATTTTATCCAGACCAGCCGTCCGCCGTACGTTTTAAAAGCGGATGGACTGGCAGCCGGAAAAGGAGTCCTGATCTGCCAGGATACCGGGGAAGCCCTCCGCGAACTTGATGCAATGCTCATCCATGAAAAATTCGGAGATGCCAGTCACAGGGTGCTGATCGAAGAATTCCTGCAGGGCATCGAACTGTCTGCCTTCGTCATCACCGACGGCACCAGTTACCGCATATTGCCCGAGGCCAAAGACTACAAACGAATCGGTGACGGGGATACCGGCCCCAACACAGGAGGCATGGGCTCCGTCTCACCTGTGCCCTTTGCCGATGATGCGTTCAAAAAGAAATTGGAAGACAGGATCATCCGGCCCACCATCCAGGGACTCCTCACGGAAAACATTCCCTATTCCGGATTTCTCTTTTTCGGGCTGATCAAGACAAACAACGAACCCTACCTGATCGAATACAACGTAAGGATGGGAGATCCGGAAACGGAAGCCATCCTGCCCCGCCTGAAAACCGACCTGCTTGAGCTTTTTGAAGCCACTGCCAGCGGAAGGCTGGCTGAAACAACGGTTGAAATTGATCCCCGGGTATGTGCAACCGTAATGATCGCCTCAAAAGGATATCCGGGGCCTTATGAAAAAGGAAAACCGATACACCACACAGGTGACGTATCCGGTTGTATCCTGTTCCATGCCGGGACATCCCCGGGGCCGGACCCGGGTGAGATCCGCACAAACGGAGGAAGGGTGCTGGCTGTGTCCACAATGGGTGACACGCTTGAACAGGCCCTGGCCCTATCCTATAAAAATGCCCGCATCATCGCTTTCGACGGCATGTACTTCCGAACGGATATCGGAAATGACTTACTTAACGAAGTAATGAGATGATCATCCATTTTTACAGGAAACAATTTAACAGTCAGGTCATTGTCTTTTCCCTTTTCAGCATCCTGCTGTGGGTGGATGCCTTTATCTTTCCCCAGGAGGCTTCCCGGTTGTCGTTTCAAACACCGTTATATTCAGGACTGGTCATTCTTCTGGAAAAAATTCCGGCCATCCTTCAGGTCATCATCGCCTTCCTGTTGGTTGTGGCGGAGGCTGTAATTTTAAATTCATCCATGATCAATCATAAAATCATTGCAAGAACGATACTTTTACCCTATCTGATCTATTTCACGTGGATGAGTTATTCTCCTGTCGTGCAGACGGTAAATCCCGTTCTGATGGCCAACCTGTTTCTGATCCTGTCATTGAACGTGAATATGAGCATCTACCTGAAACCGGAGCCCTATAAAGAAATATTCAATGGAACCTTCCTGATATCCGTTGCCTCGCTTTTTTACCTCCCTTCCCTGATCTTTTTGATCCTGTTCTGGCTCAGCCTGATCATTTACCGGATTTCTTCCCTCCGCGAGTGGATCATCACCATCAGCGGGCTGATTGCACCTTACGTCTTTGTGGCCTTTTACTATTACTGGACAGATTCTTTCGGGGTATTTCTGGAAGATTATGTCCGGATCATGTTCCGATTCATCCCCTTCACGTTCGGGCCGATGAAACCCTGGCTCGGGGAAATATACCTGGTTTTGGGAATCGTGGTTGTACTGCTGGTGATCATCGGGTTGTTCAAAATATCGCTTGAAACAACGGAGAAGGTTATTACGGTAAGAAAGAGAATGAATGTGATCATCTACTGGACGATCATCAGCATGATCAGTTTTTTCTGGGCCGGTGAACATTTGCTGATCCACGCCTGTGTGCTTGCGGTGCCTGCAGGCATTCTGACCGCCTACTTCTTTTCGGGTATCCGACGGATAGCCGTAGCGGAGTTAAGCTTTACCATTCTCATCATCCTGATTGCTGCCATAAAGCTTTTTTTCAGGATCGAAGCATAAAGGGGATTCAATATGCTCATCAGTCATTTTTCGGATGACCTTCCGGAAGCAGGTTGCGACGAAGCAGGGCGTGGCTGCCTGGCAGGACCTGTTTATGCTGCAGCAGTGATCTTACCGAAAGGATACCGTAATGACGACCTGAATGATTCAAAAAAGCTGTCAGCAAAAAAACGGCAAACGCTTCGTGACGAAATTCTTTCCGATGCGGTCGCATGGTCGGTGGCGTTTTCCACTCCACAGGAAATCGATCAAATGAACATACTTCAGGCTTCCTTCCTTGCCATGCACAGGGCCCTTCAATCACTCGTGCCAAGGCCCGGATTTCTTCTGATCGACGGCAACAGGTTCAGGAGATATGAAGACATTCCATATGTTTGCATCGTAAAGGGCGACAGCATCTATATGTCCATTGCGGCGGCTTCCGTTCTGGCGAAAGTCTTCAGGGATGAATACATGCAAACCCTGCATGCCTCCTACCCGGTTTATCATTGGGACGACAACAAGGGCTATCCAACGGCCTTCCACAAAAAAGCGATCCGGCAAGCAGGTCTGTCGCCGGAACACCGGTTGACCTTTCACTGTAAAGAACAACTCAAACTGACGTTTTAGAATGAAAACAGAGGGTTACCCCTCAGGGTAAAGGCACATCGGGGTTCAGCCTCAGGATCCGGCCGGTGCCCGGGTGATCCGCTTTCCTCATCAGGTTCAGCTTTCGCAGCGACTTAGAGCGAACGGCGTACTGCTGCGCGATCGAATGTAATGTTTGATCCTCTTTCACCAAATGATAGTCGTAATCCGATCTTTTCTTTTTCTTTTCAAGGTAAATGACCTGACCTTCCACGAGAGATCCCCTTTTGGGAAGCTCATTGTAGTTGGGTATCTGGTAAGAATATATTCCAAAATCACGGGCAATCTGGTAATAAGAGTCATTTTTCAAGGCAAAGATGAGCTTTACACCATTGTTTTCATAGATCTTCCGAAAGGTGGACTCAAAGCTTCGCGATTCAATGCTATCGGTAACTGCCAGCTGCATGACGACAGGGGTATCCGTATCCATTGGCATTCCGTTAATGATCAGAATTTTACCTGGAACATATTGATCATCAAGTTCATCAAGGGAATAAGCTTCAATCAGCCTGATCAGTCTACCGGCATATTCCGGATTGGTGGCGTAACCGGCCGACTTCAGGCCCTTCGCCCAACCAGCGTAATCTGTCATTTCCAGGTCGAATAAAAAACGATACCTCTCCCGGGTGGATAGAAAAACCGAATGATCTGCATAGGATTCATAGGGCGAGTCATATTTTCGGAAGCATTCATTCCCGGCGTCATCATCCTTGTAATAGACCTGTCCCGTCCAGTCATTTTTGCATTTTATGCCAAAGTGGTTATGGGCCAGACGGGCAAGTTCACTGTTTCCGTTATCTGTTTCCAGCAAACCCTGGGCAAGGGTAATGCTTGCCGGTATGCGGTGCGTGTTCATTTCGTGGATCGCCATAATTCTGTATCTCCGGATGTACTCCTCCGCGGTCATCCTCTGGCTGGATTGCGAAAACAGGGATGCCGGGGTCAGGCTCCACAGGAAAAAAAGCGCCAATATTTTTTTCATTGCCTGGTTGATCAATCCGAACAAAAATATTGGTTCCGGTCCATCCAAAAAGAAATGGGCACGGATTGTTTTCTACAGGCAGTTGTTCATAAAATAAAAAATCCTACTTTCGCCCGGCAGAGCAGTTCCATTTTCGAGGCAAAGAGATCCAGGTTGTGATGGAGATCATCCTGAAATATTTCCCGGGGATCAGTGCGCATCAGCAGGAGCAATTTTCGCAATTGCATCCCCTTTACGCCTTCTGGAACGCGCGGATCAATGTCATTTCCCGCCGGGACGCCGAGAACCTCTATCTTCATCACGTCTTACATTCACTCAGTATCGCTAAGATAATGAGCTTCAAATCATTAACTCGGATCCTGGATGCCGGAACCGGAGGGGGCTTCCCTGGCATTCCGCTGGCGATCCTGTTCCCGGAGGTACAGTTCCATCTGGTGGATTCCATTGGTAAAAAGATCAGGGTGGTTGATCATATCGTCAAGGAAACCGGAATTGGAAATGTCACCACCCGGAACACCCGGATCGAGAACCTTGATGAGCAGTATGATTTCATTGTTTGCCGCGCTGTAGCTGCATTGCCTGAATTCCTGGTGTGGTGCGTGAATAAGGGGATCAAGGGTGGATCCGGTTTGCTCGCAAACGGGATCCTTTATTTAAAAGGAGGGGACGTTGCCGGGGAGATGAGCCGGTTAAACAGGCCCTATAGCGTTTACGAAATTGATTCGTTTTTCAGTGAGCCCTATTTCCGGGAAAAAAAGATCATCCACATACCCTTTTGATGCAACCTGTAACTTCACATTCAGCCAACACTTTGTCATGTCAATATTTTTTCCTTATTTAGCCTGGTCAAATCGTTCTCATTAAAATCCAAACCTATGTCAGAACAACGTAAGTATGTACCATTTGTATCTGCGGAGACCAACATGAAGGAGTTCACCATCCGGGCTCTGGTCATCGGTCTGATACTGGCTGTCGTCCTTGGGGCTGCAAATGCCTACCTGGGACTGAAAGCAGGGATGACGATTGCAGCCACCTATCCGGCCGCTGTAATTGGCATGGCGCTGATCAAAGCCATGCGGGGGACCATTCTGGAAGAAAATTTCACCCGTACGGTGGGGTCCATAGGTGAATCCGTTGCAGCAGGAGCCATTTTCACCATTCCTGCTTTTTACATCGTGTACCTGGATTCACAGCGTCAGGGTATTCCAGCGGAGGATTTCTTCACCTACGGAACCACCACGATCATCCTCATTGCCGGCGGCATTCTGGGGATCATGTTTGTGGCTCTGTTGCGCAGGGTCATGGTGGAAGACACTGAACTGGTCTTTCCGGAATCCATTGCTGCTGCTGAGATCCACAAATCAGGACAAAAGGCCAGCCGCGGATCCAGTTATCTTTTTGCAGCCATGGGCGTGGGTGGTCTGATCAAAGCCCTCGGCGAATTCAAACTTTTTTCAACATACTGGGAAAAGTTTTTCACATTTTCAAAGCAACTCATCACCGGAACCAGTTTTTCGGGTCAGGGAGGCATGATGATGGGCTCTCCGGGAATAGCTCCTGCTTACCTTGGCGTCGGCTACATCATAGGGCCAAAGCTGGCGGCGCTGAACTTCTCGGGAACGCTGCTCGCCTGGGGATTGCTAACACCGATGATCCTGTATTTCCTGGCTCCCGGTTTTGACATCCAGGCCATTGCTTCTTCGTTTATGGCCGCAGATCCATCCTTATCCGGTGCGGCGGCGATCGATAAAGCCTGGGTGGATACTGCCTATAAAGTGTGGCGTTTCATTGTCCGTCCGATCGCCATCGGAGGGATGCTGGTCAGCGCCGTGTTCACCTTGTACCGAATGAGGGCCAGCCTGGGTGCCGGTCTGAAACGCTCAGTGGGCGATGTGCGGAAAGCGGCCAAGGGAATTGAACTGAACGTTCCGCGTACGGAAAAAGACCTGCGTTTCAACTGGATCATCCTTGGCATCATCGCCGTAGCCATCGTGACCTTCCTGGTGACCAAATTCATCTTCCACGCCGACTTTCTTGTGGCCATCGTGGCAGCCACCATCCTGATCATCCTGGCATTCTTCTTTGCGGCTGTTTCCGGTTACCTGGTCGGTATCATGGGATCGAGCAATAACCCGATCAGCGGCCTGACGCTGACCGCCCTGGTAGTCACTGCACTGATCATGGTACTGTTAGGCGTTCACGGTCAGGAAGGAGTGGCCACCACCCTTGGCGTCGCGGCCATTGTCTGCGTGGGTGCAGCTGTTGCAGGTGAAATGCTGCAGGACCTTAAAGCAGGGCATATCCTGGGAGGTACTCCCTGGCGGATGCAGGTTGGCGACATTCTGGGTGTGGTCATCTCCGCCGCCGTAATGTTCTTCGTGCTGCGTTTCCTCAACGACGGCGATATCGCCAAAGGAGCGGTGGAAGGATACGAGGGGGGATTTGGAAGTACCAAACTGTCCGCACCGCAGGCCAACCTGATGGCCCTGCTCTCCCAGGGCATCGTGGGCGGCAATATGGCCTGGCCGCTGATCATCGCCGGGATGCTGATGGGATTTGCATTCATCCTGGCACAGGTCAAAAGCCCCATGCTGGTCTGTGTCGGAATGTACCTGCCCCTGGAAACTACCTTCGCCATCTTCATAGGGGGCCTCATCAAAGGCATCGTTGACTACTTTACCAAAAAGAAAGGATTTTCAGCCAGTCAGCTAACAACTGCAGAAAACACCGGCGTTCTGCTCGCATCCGGACTGATTGCCGGGGAAGCGCTCGTAGGACTGCTCTTTGCAATCTTCGCCGTCGGAAATATGTTCCCGCCGGCCATCTTTGCACACCCGAGCTACCTGGCAGGCATCGTTATCCTGCTGATCATCGGCTACATTCTGGTCAAAATACCTTTGAAGGCGGCGAAAACATCGTAATCCTATCATCTGATCACGTTTATGAACTTTTTTCAACGTCGCAGGATCCTGAAAGGAGCCAACTACCTCACCCTGACCCCTGTCAGGATCCATGCGCACGAAATTGCGGAAAATGGCAGAGTGACCCTGATGGTTCCCAAGTTCAAAAATCAGGTGCTCCGGGAATACCTGATCCCCAGGAATAAATCCGATCATTTCCGGATCCATCTCGATGAACTGGGTTCCGCCACCTGGCTTGCCATTAACGGTGAATCCAACGTAGCAGAAATCTGCTCAAAATTGCACGAAAGTCTGGGCGAGAAGATCAGCCCGGCTGAACAAAGGGTCACACGGTTCCTGACCCTTCTCTACGACCAGCGGTATATCACCTTCAGGGAGCTGAGCGGGAAGCGGTAGGCAGCGGAGCGAAGCGACGTCCTGACAAAAGTCGGCAGTCAGCAGTCAGCAGTCAGCAATGAACGGGAGCTCTTAATGGTCGGCATTGGGATAGTCAGAAAGCGGTTTTGGAATTTGAATTTTGGAATTTGTTTGGATCTTGGTACTTGGAATTCGGGATTTTACAGAATGTTGACTTCTGTTTCCAGCATTACCCCAAATTTCCCCGCAACCGATTGCCGTATTTTATCCGCAAGGTCCAGGACTTCCATCCCGGTGGCGTTTCCAAGGTTGACAAGCACCAGGGCCTGATCCTGATGAACGCCGGCCTGGCCTTCCCGATAACCCTTCCACCCGCAATGTTCGATCATCCACCCGGCTGCCAGTTTGACCGTTCCATCCGGCTGCTGATTTCCAGGCAAGCCCGGAAATGATTCCTTTAAATCAGAATATCGTTCTGCAGCTACGGAAGGATTCTTGAAAAAACTTCCGGCGTTTCCAAGAAGGGCTGGATCAGGGAGCTTCCGGCTCCGGATGCGGATCACCGCATCCCTGACAGCCTTCAGCGATGGTTCACAGACATCCATTCGATTCAATTCCTCTGAAACCGCACTGTACCTGAGATTGAAGGCAGGACGTTTCATCAGGCGGAGGGTGATGGAGAGGATAATATAATGATCCTTGTCCGATGTTTTGAAGATACTGGTCCGGTATCCAAAACCGCACGCTTCAGCCGGGATCGTAACCATTTGCATTGTTTTCCGGTCCCAGGCACACAACTCCGTCAAAACATCCTTCAGCTCAGCTCCGTATGCCCCGATATTCTGAATGGGCGCGGCACCGGCCGTGCCGGGGATCAGCGATAGATTCTCCAGCCCTCCCAGTCCCCTGTCGACACCATAGCTGACCAGCTGATCCCAGTTCTGCCCGGCATAAGCCCTGATTTCAGCATCATCGGAGGTTTCACGGATCACGCTGACACCCTGCAAATCCATTTTCATGACCAGACCTTCAAAATCCCGGGTGAAAAGAATGTTGCTTCCGCCGCCAAGAATCAGCATGGGCTCAGATTGGTCAATCTCATTTCCCTGAAACAGTCCCTGCAATTCCTCCACGGTTTGAATGGTCGCAAAAAGGCTTGCCCTGGCATCAATGCCAAAGGTGTTGTGGTTCTTTAATGAAACATTTTTTCTGATCATGCCAAATCAGCCGCTGCCGGTTGGTAGTTAAACGTCTGACAAAATAACGGATTTTAGCTTGAAAATCATAATGCAACAAATGAACCTCAGATTCGTTAAATAAGATCATCTGAAGGAATTGGATTTGAAAACAGCCATTGTTTCCGTCACCAGCGATCTTGTCACCGACCAGCGGGTGGATAAAACTGCTGAAAGCCTTCGGGAAACCGGATTCAGGGTCATCCTTGTCGGAAGGAGGATGCGAAGCAGCTTGCCCTTGAGCGAAAGAAGCTACATCACCAGGCGGATGCGGCTGGTTTTTGAAAAAGGGGCGCCGTTCTACGCGGAATTCAATGCCAGGTTATTTTCATACCTGCTTTTTCATAAAGCCGACCTATTGATTGCCAACGATCTGGACACGCTGTTACCCAACTTTTTGATCCATCGGATCAAGAACATCCCTCTTGTATACGACAGTCACGAGTATTACACGGGTGTTCCGGAGCTGGTCAACAGGCCCTTTGTGCAGAATTTCTGGAAAAGGATCGAAAAGTGGATCTTCCCACGGTTAAAAGATGTCGTTACGGTCAACGATTCCATCGCAGATCTCTACGGGCAGGAGTATGGTGTACGGCCGCACGTGGTCAGGAATATCCCGCCGGCCAGGGGGAGTGGTACAACAAAAGCACGTGAGGAGCTGAAACTTCCTGAGGATCAACACATTGTGCTGCTGCAGGGTGCTGGCATCAACATCCAGCGGGGAGCGGAAGAAGCCATTGAGGCCATGCAGTACCTCGATAAGACGATCCTGTTGATCATTGGAGGTGGGGACATCGTATCCGTTCTCCCGGGAATGGTTCAAAGGCTGCACCTGGAGGAAAAGGTTTTTTTCATTCCCAAGCAACCTTTTGAGCGCCTGTTTCATTATACACGATGTGCAGATATCGGGATTACCCTGGACAAGGATACCAACATCAACTACCGGTACAGTTTGCCAAACAAGCTGTTTGACTACATCCATGCCGGCCTGCCCGTGCTGGCTTCCCCTCTGCCTGAGATACAAAAGATCATTGAAAAATATAATATAGGCATGATGATCGAATCGCATGATCCAAAACACATTTCGGAACGAATGAAGATCATGCTGACTGATCAGGAACGCCGGAAAACCTGGAAAGAGAACCTGCGGAAAGCTGCTGCAGAACTGAACTGGGAAAATGAAAAAGGGATACTCCTTGAACTATTCAGGAAGTATGCATGATCGTCATTTACATATTGTATCCTTCACCGTCCCCTACCCTCCCAACTATGGCGGCGTCATCGACGTATACTGCAAACTTATGGCGCTGCACAACCAGGGAATAAAGATCCATCTCCATTGCTTCGAATACGACCGTCAGCATGCCAATGAACTGGACAAATTCTGTGAGTCGGTCCATTATTACAAGCGAAAAACAGGCCTGAGGTCAACTCTGAGCAGCACACCCTACATCGTCATCAGCCGCCGGTCAGAGCAACTGATCAGCAATCTGTCAAAAGACGATTACCCGGTCCTTTTTGAAGGGCTCCATACATGTTACTACCTGAACGATCCGCGACTCAGTGGCAAGGTGAAGATCTACAGGGAGAGCAATATTGAACATCATTATTACTACAACCTCTGCAGGGCTGAAAAAAACCTGTTCAAAAAACTCTACTTTCTGACCGCAAGCATCAAATTGAAAAGATATGAGAAAGTTCTGAAATTTGCCGACCTGATGCTGGCCGTTTCCGCGAAGGATAAAGAATATCTGCAGGACAAGTTTACCGGCATCCCGGTTTATCACCTTCCCAGTTTTCATTTCAATAATGAGGTTAGCATAAAACCGGGACGCGGAAATTATTGTCTTTACCACGGCAACCTTTCCGTCGCTGAAAATTCGGTGGCTGCTGCCTTCCTCATCAGGGAAGTCTTTGATGATATCGGCCTTGATCTGAAAATTGCCGGATTGAATCCACCCGAATACCTGAAAAAGTTAGCCCGGGTCAGCAAGCATGTCGAAATCATTGAAAATCCTTCCGCCGAAGAAATGAACCGGCTGATTGAGCAGGCGCACATCAATGTGCTGGTCACATTTCAGGCAACAGGATTGAAATTGAAGCTGCTGAACACCCTGTTTACGGGGAGGTTCTTACTGGTCAACAGTGCCATGCTGAACGGAACAGGGCTGAACGAGCTGTGTGAAATTGCCGATACCCCCGTAGAACTGAAAGCTGTTCTGACCAGGCTGAAAGAAAAGGAGTTCGAAGAACCGGAAATACTTCACCGCAGAAAAGTACTTGCCCGGCTGTATTCCAACCGGCTGAATGCTGACCGGTTAATAGAATATGTATTCTGAAGTATCCACCCTGCCATTTTCACACTTCAGGGTTCTGGAGGGGTATTTTCTGAAAAGGGAATAATTGTGCGTGGCCATAAATACCGCACACCCGGTTTTGCTGATGTCAAACAGAAGCTTCACGATACCTTCTGATGTTTCAGGATCAAGGTTACCGGTTGGTTCGTCGGCCAGGATGATCTCCGGGTCATTCACCAGGGCACGGGCAATGGAGACACGCTGCTGTTCACCTCCGGAAAGCTGGTGAGGCATTTTAAAGCCCTTGGTGCCCAAACCGACCTTTTGAAGTACCTCCTGTGAGCGAACCTCCATTTTCTCCTTATCCTTCCACCCGGTTGATTTCATTACAAATTTCAGGTTCTCATTGACAGACCGGTCCGTCAGAAGTTTAAAATCCTGAAAGACAATGCCCAGTTTCCTCCTCAGAAAGGGTATCTCTTTCTGTTTGATCGTTGAAAGGTCAAAACCGGCCACCACGCCAAGACCATCCCTGACAGGCAACTCAGCATAAAGGGTTTTCAGAAGGCTGGATTTGCCCGTTCCCGTTTTGCCGACAAGGTATACAAACTCCCCTTTCCTGATGGAAAAGGTAACATTGGACAGGACCAGTATGTTCTTCTGGAAAACTACCAGGTTCTGAAGATCTATGATCGGTTCGTTGTCCATTTCTAAATTTTTCGATCAGCTTCTAGCTTGCAGCTTGCAGCTTGTAACTTGCAGCTTTTCCCGCAATCACCAGCTCACCAGGTTCGCAAATCCCATGAATGCCATGGAAAGGATCCCTGCGATGACCAGAGCGATGGGAACTCCCTGCATCCCTTTCGGCACTCCCACCAGCGCCAGGTGTTCCCTTATACCTGCGAAAAGCAACAGGGCCAGACCAAAGCCCAGTGCATTGGAGATGGCAAATACGACTGCTGTCAGCAAGGCCAGATCCCGTGTAATTGTTTGTATTGCAACTCCCAGGACAGCACAGTTCGTTGTGATGAGCGGTAAATAGATTCCCAGTGCCTGATAAAGGGCAGGGCTAACCTTTTTGAGGATGATCTCCACCATCTGGACCAATGCGGCAATGACCAGGATAAAGGCGATGGTCTGTAAAAAACCAATGTGAAACGGTTCAAGGATAAACCGCTGGACCAGCCACGTCATGATGGTTGCCAGTGTCAGGACAAAAAGTACGGCTCCTGCCATTCCCGTTGCAGTGGAGATGCGGGTTGAAACCCCCAGCAGGGGACAGATGCCCAGAAATTGGGCAAAGACAATATTATTGACAAATACAATAAATATTATTATGATTACATATTCCATCTCCGTATTATTTTTAATTTGCCTTTTTCAGTTTGTTTATCAGTGCGATCAGAAAACCCAGGGTCAGGAATGCGCCCGGCTGAAGGATGAATATAAGAATGGCATCTCCCGGAATGAATTTCAATCCGAAGATTGAGCCACTTCCCAGCAACTCCCTGATGGACCCGAGGATCGTAAGGGCAAGGGTAAATCCCAATCCCATCCCTGCTCCGTCAATCAGGGAGGAAAGTATTTTGTTTTTTGATGCAAAGGCTTCTGCTCTTCCAAGCACAATGCAGTTTACGACGATCAAGGGGATGAAAATCCCGAGCTGTTTATGAAGTCCGGGTGCATAGCCTGCCATGAACAGGTCAACAATGGTTACGAATGAAGCGATGACCACAATGAAAACGGGGATACGAACCTTATCAGGTACGTAATTCTTAATGGCAGATATACACAGGTTCGACATCACCAGTACGAAGGTGGTCGCCAATCCCATACCCAGGCCATTCATCGCTGATGTTGTAACACCAAGTGTCGGACACATTCCCAAAAGCAGAACAAGTGTCGGATTTTCCTTGATGAACCCTTTGGTAAAATTTTTCCACTGGTTCATAATCAATTACCTCCTTCATTTTTATAAGTATCATATGCCCGCTGCACCGCATCGCAAAACGCGCGGGAACTGATGGTGGCAGCCGTAATGGCATCCACATCACCTCCGTCCTTTTTCACTTTGAGTTTAAATTCCGCAGGATTTTTCCCGTAAAACTGTTCCTTGAATTCCGGCGTTTCCATCTTGGTGCCCAGCCCGGGAGTTTCCTTCTGTTGAAGCACTTCGATTTTTGTAATGAAATCGTTCGTATCAAACCCCACCATCAGTTCGATCAATCCGCTGTAACCTTTCTTTGAGTAGGTTTGAATGGCCACACCAACAAGGGAATCTTTCTTGTATCCGGTTATCATTCCAATCGGTCTTGCCTGGTCGGGGAGGATCAGCGTATCTGTGACAACGGTATCAAAATCCTGAATGACCTGTCGGATGGCATATTCCATTTTCAATTTTTCCACCCTCGCAATGGGCTCCAGCGTGATATTGTAAACGCCTGCCAGTGCAAACGAACCTACCGCGGTAAAGATCAGCAGGTTCAGGAACATATTGATAAACGTCGATTCTGTTTTCTTTGCCATAATAAGTATCTTTTCAGGAGAACACGATATCTATCTTTTAATGGATCATTTCATCCGTTAGGTACTTTTGTACAGGCTCATCCAAACCGGGCCGGTTTGAATCCGCGGTTGATCAGCGGAGTCACCGCATTCATCAGAAGAATGGCGAAGGAAACCCCTTCCGGATAAGAGCCCCAGATCCTGATCAGCATGGTTATGATTCCGCAGCCCACTCCGTAGATGATCATCCCCTTTGCCGACATCGGGGAGCTGACCATATCGGTAGCCATATAGAACACGCCCAGAATCATCCCGCCGGCGATCAGATGGAAGAACGGAGTGACATACAGCGCCGGATTGATCAGATGCATGATCCCTGAAAACAGAAAGGCAGAACCCAGATAGGCGACGGGGATGTGCCAGGTGATGATCTTTTTGTAAAACAGGTAAACAGCTCCGATCAGTAACGCCAGGGCTGAGACCTCACCGATACTTCCCCCCTGGTTGCCCAGCAGATCGTTGACATAGGAAGGCAGCTCAGGCATCAGCTCCTGAACGGTTTTGCCAGCCTGAAGCCCTTCTTTCAATATTCCAAGTGCGGTCGGTCCGGTGACTGCATCGGTGATCTGAGGCATGAACTGCGGATTGGGAACAGGCCAGGAGGTCATCTGCACCGGGAACGAAAGCAGAAGAAAAACACGACCCACCAGTGCGGGATTGAAAATATTCTTGCCGATGCCTCCAAAAGCCATTTTGGCGATCCCGATGGAAACAAATGCACCGATGATGATGATCCACAGGGGCAGGTTGCTGGGTACATTGAAAGCCAGCAGAATGCCTGTAATCACGGCAGAGCCGTCCGTGATGGTGATCTCGCCCTTGATGATGTATTTCTGTATCAGGTATTCAAACAACAAACAGGCAGCGACGGAAACAACGGTCAGGATCAGCGCATCCATTCCGAAAAAATAAATGGAAACCAGAAAAGCAGGGATGAGTGCGTAGATGACTCCATACATGATCTTCTTCACCGACTGGTCGGAGTGAATATGGGGAGAACCTGAAACAATTAATGTGCTCATAAGTTATTTTTTTCCTCTGTTCCTGATAATTTGACCCACTCTGATTTTGCCAACACGGATGTAATCCAGCAAAGGCCTTCCCGAAGGACAGGTATAATGACAGGAACCGCATTCGATGCAATCCATCACCCGGTCCTTTTCTGAACCTTCGAAATCTTCAGCAGCCACCCGAAGGGCAAGTAGGTAAGGTTCCAATCCCATCGGACATACTGAAACACACCGCGAACACCGGATGCAATTCTGCACCTTTACGCGGACAGATTCCTCTTCGGGTAAAAGCACGATACCTGACATCCCTTTCACCACCGGTGTGTCAAAAGAGATAAGGGCCTTCCCCATCATGGGGCCGCCACTCAGTATTTTTCCTGCATTTTCGGGAAATCCGCCTGCTTGTTCTAATAGTTCCGAGATCGGTGTGCCGATCCGGGCAAGAAAATTTGATGGATTTTTCAAAGTCTTGCCAGTGACCGTCACCACGCGTTCAAAAAGGGGCTTGTTTTTTTGAACAGCCTCATAAACGGCAAAAGCAGTACCGACATTATGAACCACGCACCCAACCTCAAAAGGCAGTTTTCCAGAGGGCACTTCCCGGTTGAGCAGGGCTTTGATCAGCTGCTTTTCACCACCCTGCGGATATTTGACCTTCAGACCCTGAACCTGAAAGCCTGGAAATTTATTGCTCAGATCCGACAAATGGGCAATGGCATCGGATTTATTCTGCTCGATCCCGATGATGACCCTTTCCACCTTCAGGGCGCGCATCAGGATGAAGGCACCCATCAGGACCTCCTTTCCTTTTTCCAGCATCAAACGGTGGTCTGCTGTCAGATACGGTTCACATTCAACACCGTTGATGATCAGCGTATCCACTTTCTTTCCCTCGGGTACCATCAGCTTCACATGGGCTGGAAAGGTGGCTCCGCCCATACCTACGATCCCCATCTGGCTTATCCGGTCAATGATTTCCTTTGGTGACAGGGAAACCTCCCAGTTGATCCCGTCTGTCCGGTCAATGGAGTCTTCCCATTCGTCACCCTCCACATCAATCAGGATGGCCTGCTTCCTGTAGCCACTGATATCCAGAACCTCATCCACCTTGAATACTTTTCCGGAAACAGGGGAATGGATATTGGACGAGATGAAGGACTCACCCTTGGCGATCAGCTGACCCGTTTTGACGCGGTCACCATTTTGAACGATCACACGGGAGGGTGCACCGAGATTCTGAGAAACGGTCACAAAAACCCTCTTTGGCAGTGGGATTTCCCGAATCGGCTGACTGGCCGATAATTTATTTTCTGCTGGATGAACACCTCCAAGCTTGAATGTTTTCAGCATGGATCCTCCTGAAATTTATAACAGATCATATTCAATGTTGTAATATAAGATCAGATTTCGACAGCCTGAGGTTTTGGTTCGGCACCGGCGACCTGCTCTTTTCTCGGCGGAAAATTGATTTCCAGGATGGCATTGGTGGGACATTCCGGAACACACTTTCGGCATAACTTGCATTTGAGGAAATCAATATAGGCCAGGTTATTTTCAAGGGTGATCGCATCATGGGGGCACACTTTCACACACTTGCCACAGCCGATGCAGGCAACCGAGCAGTTCTTCCTGGCGACGGCTCCCTTTTCCTTATTGACACAGCTTACAAAAATGCGCCTTCCTTTGGGTCCCTTGTTCCTGAGTTCAATGATTCCCCGGGGGCAGGCTGTGACACAGGCGCCGCAAGAAGTGCAGTTTTCTTCCACCACCACCGGTAACCCGGTCGTTTCGTCCATGAACATCGCATCGAATTTACAGGCAGCCACGCAATCCCCTAAACTAAGGCATCCGTAGGGACAACCGCTTTCGCCTGAAAAAAGGGTATGGGCAAAGAAACACGTGGCAGGGCCGTCGAACCGGTATTTCATGGGAGCATGGGTGCGGGAACCGTTGCACCGGACAACCGCCACCTGGGGATCCTTGGCGACGGCCTGCAGGCCCAGGATCTCGCCGGCCAGGGCCATGGTCGGATTGCCGCCTACCGGGCAAAAGAAACCTTCCAGTTTGCCGGCTTTCACCAGGCTCTCCGCAAAATTGCGGCAGCCTGCGTACCCGCACCCCCCGCAATTGGCTCCCGGCAATACTTCGTTGACAAGGTCGATGCGGGGATCCTCCACGACCTTAAACTTCTGAGCGACAAAATACAGGATGACGGCAAAAACAACCCCGAGAGAGGATAAAGAAATGACTGCATTGAGCATGACATTGTCCACAGCAGATCTCCTTTCAGAATGATAAAATGATTTACATTACCAGGATATTGAAATCAAGTGGTACAAATGTAAAAACAATTACGGAAGGGGTACGCCCGGCGTGTTATTTTTTTCACAATGAAAATGAATGACTGACTGCCGGCTACTGAACGATCACTTTCTCTGTCCGGATCACCTTTCCAGACCTGATCTCAATGAAATAGATCCCTCGTGGCTGGTAATTCATAATGAACTGCTCATCAACCGGACCGGAACCTGAGGCGCCTTTCTTGGTAAAGATCCTCTCCCCCGCCTGGTTCAGAAGGCTGATGTCATAAGGTTGATCTTTCAGACCGGTTATGGTCACGCGAAATGAATCCGTTGCAGGGTTGGGAACGATTTTCACCTGAACATCCGGGTTGGCAGGCTCACTGATACCCGTGCAGGGATCGAACTTCACCCTGACCTTATCTGACTTGGGTTCCTCACAGGGATCGATCGGGTAACCCGTAAGGGTGAGCCGTACCGATCCGTTGGCAAGGTCAGAGGCTCCAGGTGTATAGGTGGCCTGTAAAATGGATGGATCATCAAAAGATCCATCTCCGGGTGTTGACCACAGGACCTCCGAAGCGCTGGAGACTTCCCCTTCTAGCAGGACGGAGGTATTATAACAGATGGTGGTGTCGTTACCGGCGAATACACTCGGCCAGCGGGCAAGGGCGACATACATGGTGTCCTGGTCCTGCAATCCGGGCTCGTAACCGAAAGCGGTAACGGCAAGCGTAAATCCGCCGTTGGCAATGTCTAACGGTCCGCGGATATAGCCCTGCTCCATATTGACGGGCGGAGCAGGGACGAAAAAGCCGTCACCATCCGTTGACCAGAGGACCGACTGTACATAGATGCCTGTGGATACCGCCGTAAAGGGTGTGTCTTCACAGATCACCGTATCTTTGGCTGCTGCAATCTGAGGAGGCTGAACGGGTCCGAAGTCAAATGAACCGATGCGTGTGCTCCAGTTGCCCATTGAATATTCCTGTGTGTACCAGAAGGTATAATCATCCACTGGATCCACGGTCATGCAACTATAGTCCCCCCACCGGTCCAGTGCTGTCTGAGGGGCCTGGCCGGCTATGAGTTCCCTTTCGGCATAGTTCATCACTCCTGCCGGTGCGTCGGCTGATCTCCCCGTAAAACGCACGGAGGGATAAGTTGCTGAGCTGGAAACGGTATAGCCGAGTGCGATTTCACCCGCCCCGTTCATGGCAATGCTGCCCATCCACCGGTTTTCATCATCAGGTGCATAGGTGCCCTGCTGGTACACATACCACGGTCCCTGTTCCTTCCTTAGTTCGTACCAGCGGACGGCAGCGTTACCATTCACCTTGACGGTATGGTTGGTCAGCAGAACTTCGTAGTCAGTAAAATTCCGGTATTGCAACCGGTACATCAGCATCACGGCAAGGTCGTCAAGCCGTACGCCTGTCCCGGGCTGCGGAATTCCATCCAGACTGGCATTATAGGGTTCCGTTGCCAGATCGGCGATCAGTTCTATGGATGAATTATCCGGATTGTCCCAATCCACCTGCATGGCATAGACCTCCAGGTGCTGATCATCCCAGACCCGGCGGTGGATGATGTAATTGGGTGAGTTGGCCGGAGGTGAAGGACCGTCAACATCGGCCGGAAGAAGGCTGAAGGTTCCCCACATGTCAAAGTAGACCATCTGGGCATCCGGATCTCCCGCAAGCATTTTCTCCCGTTCAAAGGAGGACACTGCACCCCTGGTATTTCCGCCAAACATGTTGAATGTGGCATAATATCCGTCGTGCCAAACACCGAGTTTGGGATAATCATTGAATGCAGGAAATTCAAATGCATACCGGTAATATTCTCCCAGCGGATCACCGGTGGCTGACACTGCAACAAGTTCCCAATAGGAACCATCATCCGTATGGATGGCAAACTGGGAGGCAACCCAGCGATCGGCAAGATGATCGTACACTACGATCGGATCCCCGTCGTTTGTTCCGGTCCAGGGTCCTGCAAAACCAAACCAGAGCGTCGCGTTGTCCACCGGTCCGTAAAGCTTGTTCCCGTTCTTGTCCCAGATGGCGAACGACAGGTTGATCATCTGGAAATAATGATTGGGTCCCACGTCACCGTCCGTGTCGGGAGGATAAACGCTGTTGACATTTCCCACTCCCTTGAAATTCAAGATAGGGCCGCGCTGGTTGCGCTCACCCATCCGCTGCTGGGCAACGGGATCGGTCACCGTTTCAAAATGAGCTTTCTGTTCATCGGTGAACGTCCGTTCCAGCGACGGATTCTTGATGATGTTGTTCTTCCAGCTCCGGATCCTTTCACCTGGGAGCACCACCGGCATGCTCCTCAGCGGAGGAGTTTTGTCATAATAGGTGGCTTTGCTTACCCTGACCTTTCCAATGGAATTTTCCTGCGCGAACATACCCGGCAGGAGCAATGTTAAACAGACCAATAACGTAAACGCTTTTTTCATTCGTAGTGCATCATATTATACTTCATTCCTGTGTCTTTCATTTTCAAATGACGCTCCGTAACGATCCATCATTTGGATTGGATGGTGAAACCGAAACCCTTTTTCAACTTGTCGCGGAAATGGTAAAGAATTGAATAATAAGGTACCAGCAAGAAGATGGAGAGGAGAGCAGAAATACCTTCCTTCACCCCGGCCGACAGTAAAATCACGAGGGATACCAGGACGATCAAAAATGGGATGAGGTAGGCCAGGACAACGGCCCTGGTTCCTGAAGACTGATCCATGACCACATCAACCGTTTCTCCGACCGGATGGCTCTCTCCCTCCTGATTTCTGACCTCAATGATCTTTTCCTGTGATTCTGCAAGGTTGCAGGCTCCCTTGATCTGACAGGAGGAACAAGCTGAAGCGGATTGGATCCTTACATAGACCGACTGGCCATCAACCTTGTCAACTGTACCTTCGTGGCAAATTTTTTCACCTGTCCGACCCATTTTTATCCGTACTTTCTGCAAAAGTACGCTTTTTGCAGAAATGGAAAGCATTTCCCTGACCGGAAAAATTTATCTACGGTGTTGACAAGGACAGCTGAAGCACCTTGCCGTTGAAAAAATGATGTCCCGTTCTGGAGAAAGATGCAATGAATGCGGCCATTTCATCCGGTGTGACAGGGGCTTTGTATCCGGGAAAGGCCATCCGGAGCATTTCGGTATCCACGGCTCCCAGTGCGAGCATATTCACGGATATTCCGGCAGGTTCCAGTTCTGCAGCCAGGCATTCCGTAAGAATGGCCAGCGCGCCCTTGCTGGCGCTGTATACCGACATACCCGGGAATTTGACGCTTCCCTGGACTCCTCCCATGCTGCCGATATTGACGATATGAGCCCCTTGGTTCATCAAGGGCAATAATTTCTGGATCAGGATAACCGAAGCTCTGAAATTGATATCGAGCAGCCGGTCGATGTCCTCCGGTGTAAACTCAGCAAACGGCTTGTGGATAAGCAGGCCGGCATTGTTGACCAGTACATCGGTCTTTTCGAAATGATTGACCACTTCCGGAATCAACCGGTCGTCAGACGCTATGTTTGAAAGATCATAGGCAACAGGGAAGACACGACTTCCGGGATGGTGACTGATACAATAGGAACGAAGATCATTTAACGCAACCGGGTTCCTTGATATGGCTATGATGCTGTCGCCCGGGTTCTTTGCATATTCCCTGACCAGTGAATTGCCGATGCCCCGGCTTGCTCCTGTGACAATGATGTTCATTTTTAAGGCAGAATCTGATCAGAGAACAACGATCTTACTGACGGAGTGGCGGGAACCGTGACTCACCTGCAGAAAATACAGGCCGGGGCGCATCCTTTCCCCTGCCTCATTCTTTCCGTTCCAGGTAAGTTTACAGGTACCTTCGGAACAGCTGCCATCGAAAAGTGAAATGACCCTTCGTCCGCGCTCATCAAGGATCATGGCCGTCAGATGGTCTTTTTCCTTCACGGCAATTTCGATCAATGCTGATTGTGCTTCTGTGAGTGAAACAGGATTGGGATAGATGGTCACGGCAGGATCGTTTTCGGTGATGGTTGTTTGTTCCGGGGTGCCTACCGCCAGGTCATCCAGGTCGACCCTGTAAATGCTGAGACCATAAGTCCCGACATAAAGGGCGCGGTCGTAATCCAGGATTTTCAGATCATAGATGGGGACATTGCCCAGGCCGCCTGAAACGCCCCACCAGCTTTCACCCCCGTCTTCGGTCAGGAAGAGCCCCGCATCCGTTCCAACAAGATACCTGTCCGCCACATCAGGATCGATCGCCATTGCGTTCACGGGAAGCTCCGGGAGATTGCCGCTGATATTTTCCCAGGTCTGACCAAGGTCATTTGACCGGTAAACGTGGGCAATGGGCTCGTCCCAGCGGAATCCGGACAGGGTGGCGTAGATCACGTCGGAGTAGACCGGATCACACTTCACGCGAGTGATCCATCGCTTGGGAAGCCCTTCCGAAATTTCATTCCAGGTGGCACCGGCATCCAGGGATATATGCACATGTCCGTCATCTGTTCCGGCCAGGATAATATCCGGGTCGGGCCTGGAAATGTCAAGGGTGGACACGGTATGATATCCACTGCCATCGTCCCCGTCGGTCAGGTCAGAGCTGACTGCGGTCCACTGTGAGCCTCCGTTAAGGGTCTTCCAGACACGGTAGGTTCCGAAATAAAGCGTATTCGGCAGCACGGGATGCATCACCAGCGGCGATGACCAGTTGGTGCGGTCGTTGCCCATCGACCAGGCGATGTAATTGAAATCGTTCCCGCCGTCAGTGGATTTATAGAGCTGCCCGTACTGGTACTCGGCGTAGATGATGTTGGAATTCGTATAATCCACCAGGGTATAAAAACCATCGCCACCCAGGAGCGCTTCCCAGTCATCGAGACTTCCCGAATAGGTCCGGATTGTATTATTATCCTGGGTTCCACCATAGATTCGTTCGGGATTCTGGTAATCAATTTCGATGGCATAGAACTGCGTGATCGGAAGGTTGTTCACTTTCGTCCACGTAGTGCTGTAATTGGTGCTCATATAGAGACCTCCGTCGTTCCCTTCCAGGTACAGGCTGATGTTTTTATCCATGTACATGGCGTGGTGGTCTACGTGAAAGTCCCATCCACCCATTGTTGACCAGCTGTTACCCCCGTTGGTGGAGCGGAAGGCCTCCACTCCGTAAACATATACCTTGTTCGCATCATAAATGTCGACCCGGATCTGCCCGAAGTACCATCCAAAATTGCTGTTCATCTCCTGCAGGGCGTTATCATTGGTCCTGTACCAGCTTTCACCGGTGTCATCCGAACGATAGACCCGGACCTCTTCATTGGCCATGTCGTAAAAAGCGTACATCACGTTCGGACTGGATTTTGCAATGTCGATCCCTATCCTTCCGACATTATATCCGGAAGGCAGCCAGTCGGTGATCTCCGTCCAGGTATCGCCTCCATCCGTGGATTTGTACACACCGGAGCTCAGTCCGAAGGAAGTTCTGTAGCTCAATCCCCGGATGCGTTCCCACATGGCTGCAAACAAGATATCGGGATTTTCCGGATGCTGTACGATGTCGATCGCAGAGGTGGAGTCTGTCACAAAAAGGACCTTTTCCCACGTGTTACCCCCATCCTGGCTGCGGTAAACCCCACGGTGTTCATCCGGGGTGAACAACGTGCCACAGGCTGCAGCAAAAATGCGCTGGGGATCATCGTAATCAACTACGATCCGCCCGATGTAGGCGGAATAGTCCAACCCCAGATGGGCCCAGGTCTGGCCGGCATCGGTGGATTTATAGATGCCATTTCCCAGAAAACTGAAACTGGAAGAATTGGCTTCACCTGTGCCAGCATAGATAATATTTTCATCTGTGGGATCAATTTCAAGATCTCCGATGGAAATCAGCGGGGCGCTTAGAAAAACGTTTTCCCACGAGGAGCCGCCGTCAGTGGTTTTAAAGATGCCTCCGGTAGAAGCTCCTATGTACCACGTGTAAGGAGAGTCGGGATGCACGGCGATATCCGTAATGCGGCCGCCAATGTTGGTAGGTCCCATCAGTTCATAATCAAAACCGGACCGCGACGACGACCGCTGCATCTGAGCAGCCTGTTCAAACGCCTGCAGGTAGGAACTGGTCTTTATCTGCCCGTAAGGATAAGCACGCTGATACGCAATCCAGTCACCCGGATAGGTCTTGGGCACTTTTGTAACCGGCCGATAGGTTTTATTTTCAGGTGAAGTTCTAACAAGCAGATAAACCGCACTGATCAGGAACATCCCGGTAATGAACAGGAGAACAAGACTTTTTTTCATAACATTCGTGGTGTTGAGCTAAAGGCAAAAGTAGTCAAAAAACAAGACCGACCCGGGATTATCGATTTTTAGCCTTGAACACCGCCAGGACTGCATCTGTTCCGGCACCTTCACTGACAAGGTAAAGGGTCCCGTCATCGTCAAAACAGATCCCTTCAGGTTGAGCCAGAATAGCCGGATCAACCGGTAAAATCCGGAGAATCTCTCCTGAATCATTTGTTACGAGAATCATCTTTCCAACATGCGCAAGGATGTAAAAATCAAGGGTGACCGGATGGCAGGCTATGCCGCTTGGCTGAAAAGCGGTATTTTCATACTGGCTCAGGCGATTCGCAAGCTTGATGCTAATGCCCTGGTACCAATCCTTTGTTTCGGCCAACCCTATTTCATCGGTGTTGATGACCAGGTACGGAATGGTATCAATGTCAGCCGTTTGAAATGAAAACCTGTAAATGGCCCTGTAATTTTCAGGCGGATGTTGCCTGTCAAGAGAAGGTGAACCCTTGCAGGCTACTAAAAGACCATCGTTTTGTGGTGCAGGAGTTAAACCTTCACAATCATTCCGTGACTTCAACCGTGTTTTGTACCGACTGATTTCTGTTTTGATCGTTTGGTCTTTACCTACCCGGTAAATATTACCATTGCTCTTTAACACATAAAAGTGATCATTGACTATTGTAATATCCTCGTAATCACCTTCTCCTGCGAAATTGATCGTTTTTTCGATGGCACCGTCCTCCATCCTGAACACAAATATGCGTCCCACTTCATCCTGGATGCCGGCCAGGCATACCGAATCGTAAATGCAAATTCCTGATATCTCCGCAAGAATAGAGGGCAACAACACCCTGTGATCAGGGGAAGACAGATCATAAGTGTACACGAAGGAATTGTCAGTTCCCTGATCGGCCTCTCCCAGAACCGAAATCCCTCGTCCGGCAGGGTCTTTGGCTGAGGGAACCTTGTTACAGGCCTCCAAAAAGAGCACAGCCATCCCTGTCAGTGCAGCAAGGCAAAACCAGGGAACCGGGACAGTCTTTCGTATTTCAGTCAGAATTTGCACTTTAACTGAACGAAATTAATAAATTTCCGTAAAAAAGAAGGATGATTTGCTTAATCAGTTTTTATTTAATTTTACGCATAGATTCTTACTCCCTAAGGCAGGGATCTGTCAAACATCGGCAATCGGCAATCGGCAACCGGCAACCGGCAATTGACAATCGACAATCGACAATCGACAATTAATACAACACTCTTGAGCCTACTGAAAGAAACTGAAGAATTTTGTCTGCATCTTTTTGCGGAACTGGACCCGGAAAAATACATTTATCACAACCTGGCACACACCAAAGAAGTGGTCGAAGCCTGCAAGGTCATCGGCCAGAACGAAGGATTAAGCCAGGAGGAGATGGAACGGGTCACCATCGCCGCCTGGTTCCACGACACAGGTTATACGGCAGATTATACTCATCACGAGGAGGAAAGCAAAAAGATTGCGACAGGTTTTTTAACAGGTAAAAATGTTGATCCCGTCAAAATCGGGATCATCTGTGCATGCATTGACGCAACCAAAATCCCCCAAACTCCAAAGAACAGGATGGAGGAGGTGATCTGTGATGCCGATATGGTTCATCTTGCCCTTCCCAACCTTGTTGAACGTACGGTACTGTTGCACCTCGAAAGAAACAGGCTCAGGAAGGAAAACCTGCCGGCACTTGAATTTCTGAAGGAGTCGGTCCAGATGCTTAAAAAGCCTTACTTTACAGCTTACGCGAACAAAATATGGGATGATCTGAAAAAGAAGAACCTGGAGGAAGTCAAGCGAAAGATGGATCTCTGGAAGGCTGAAGAAAGCCTTATGCAGTCGGGGACCGATTACCCGGGACTGGTCAGCGGACTTGCCAGGGAGATCAAAAAACTGAAAAAAGAACTGGCCGTGAAACCGGCTTACACCAGGGCTGTAGATACGATGTTCCGTACCACTTCCCGTAAGCAGATCAACCTGAGTGCCATCGCCGACAACAAGTCGAACATCCTGATCACTATGAACACCCTGATCATATCGGTGGTCATAACACTGTTTGTCAGAAGATACCAGGACTATCCGCATCTGATCATACCCGTCCTGATCCTGATCGTCACCTGCCTGGGCTCCCTGGTCGCAGCCATCTTAAGTACCCGGCCGATCATCCTTAAAGGTGAATTTACCGAAGAGGATGTCCAGAACAAGCGTGTCAACCTGCTTTTTTTCGGTAATTTTTACAGATCGGCCTTCACGGACTATGAGAAAGCAGTCAAGGAGACCATGCGCAATGAGGAGGAGACCTTCAGCATGATGATCATGGATCAGTATTCCCAGGGGAAGGTTTTAGCAAAGAAATTCAAATTATTGCGGATCGCCTACGATATCTTCATGTATGGCTTCATCCTTTTTATCATCAGTTGCACCCTGGTGATGATCCTGTACACATGACAATTGACAATTTGCCAGATGGTCTGCAGGTTCTCGGGTCTGCAGTTTCTCAGCTGTGAGGTGAGATTTTTTTTGCCACGATTTCCAGGATTGCCCGTTCCGATTCAAGGGCTTTTTGTTCGATCAGGATTCCGTTGCCGATCATTTTCTCCGCCCACGTCCGGTCGTCGAGGCCGGCAGCATTGATCTTGACATTCAGGAAAGCACCCATCACTGCCGTGCGTGCACAAAGAGCGCCCACCCCCACGTCGGAAATGGATGCCGGCAGTCCCGATTCAGCCATGGCTTTGAGGATCTCCATCGAAGCCAGTGCCGTCTCCATTACCTGGAAGGGAATCTGAATGGCGTATCTGGATGCATCTTCGATGGACCGTTTCCGGGCAGCTGCCTCGTCCTTTGTTTTCTTCGGCAGGCCATATGCCTCCATGATCTTGTTGAAGGCCCGCGTGTCCTCGTCCACCAGGAACAGGAGCCGCGTCACCAGTCGCTGTCCTTTCTCCGCCCAGCCCGAAAATTCTTCCCACCGCTCATCCCAGCCAGCTTTATGTGACGAAAGATTGGCTACCATGGTACCAAGGGCAGCGCCCAGCGCCCCAACGGTAGCGGAAACGGATCCGCCTCCGGGAGCAGGGCTCTCAGAGGCTGTTTCCTCGGTGAATGCCTGTACAGACCGGTCGATCAACTTTTGCTCCGTAGCATCTTTTAATTGATACTCGATGATCTTTTCTTCAGGCCTGAATGGTTTCAGATCATCCAGACCCAGTGATTTGACGGCAATCTTGATCAGCTCCTTTTCAGAAATCCCGGCAGATCGCTGTTGTTTCCCCAGAAAATATTTTCCCGCGTCAAGCAGGGCCTGAAGTGGTATGAGACCGACCAGTTCCGAGCCTGTCACCCGCATTCCCCTTTTTTCGGCACTGCGGCAGGCTTCCTCAAAAGCAACGTGCACGGGAGTGATCCGGATATTGGTAAGGTTGACCGAAACCTGGGCTATTCCATACTCTTCAATGAACCAGCCGATGGCTTTGCAGGCCTTGAGAGCTCCCGGGACATAAATGTCCTGGCCATTCTCATCTTTTTTGATCGTTCCGGTGATGGGATGTCCATCCCTCACCGGCCGTCCTTTTTCCCTGATATCATAGGCCACCGCGTTGGCGCGGCGGACAGAGGTGGTGTTCAGATTGATGTTATAGGCCACCAGAAAATCCCTGGCACCCACCGCTGTGGCACCTGACAGGGCCACACGTTCGGCAAAAGCGTCGGGTCCGAAATCCGGTTTCCACTTCGGATCCCGCAGCTTTTCGGGCAGCCCTTCATACTCCCCCGCCCTGCAGTTGGCCAGATTGCGCCGTTCCTCCGTAAAAGCAGCATTTTCATAGCAGTAAACCGGAATGCCCAGCTCATCACCTATGCGACGGGCCAGCTTTCGTGCGAGTTCGGCCACTTCTTCCATCGTGATACCACGGATGGGAACCAGCGGGCAGACGTCCGTTGCTCCAAAACGCGGATGCTCACCCTTATGAAAACGCATATCAATGACTTCCGACGCCCTTTTGACGGCCAGGAAGGCAGCTTCAAGAACGCCGTCGGGCTCACCCACAAAGGTCACAACCGTGCGGTTCGTCGCCTTTCCCGGATCCACATCCAGTAAACGCACTCCTTCAACAGATTCGATCTGACCGGTGATCTGCCGGATGATCCCCATATCGTTGCCCTCGCTGAAATTCGGCACACATTCAATAAGCTGATTCATTGTCAAATTATTAAATTGTTAAATTGCTGATCCTGATTTCGCTTCGCTCATCAGGACAGGCTGCTGACTGCTGACCGCCGACCGCCGACCTCTACGTGCTGACCACCTCCCCGTTGAGAATCACGGTTTCCACTTTATTATCCCCAAAAGAATAAGGCAGGTACTGATACGACGGTATGGGAACAGTAATGAATACATTCGCTTTTTTCCCTCTGGCGATGCTGCCCAGCGAATCGGCAACATCCATGGCATAGGCTCCGTTGATGGTCACCGCATGAATGCCCTCTTCCGGGAGAAGTTTATAGACGATGCTGCCCAGCGACAGGATGAATTGCATATTTCCGGATGGAGAGGAGCCGGGATTGAAATCGCTGGCCATGGCCAGGGGTAATCCTGCGTCGATCATCCTGCGCGCGGGCGCCGGCTGCAGGCCAAGAAAGAAAGCGGCACCCGGCAGGATGACCGGCATGGTATGCGATCCGAGCAATGCACGGATCTCCTCCTCACCCGTATGTTCCAGGTGATCAACAGAAAGGGCTCCGTGTTTCACGCCTGCCTGTACGCCTCCGGAAAAATCCAGCTCATTGGCGTGGATCTTGGGTTTTAAGCCTGCAGCAACCGCTGCCGTCAAAATCCGGTCGGTATCCTCCACCGTGAAGAAACCCCTGTCGCAGAACACATCCACAAAATCGGCCAATTTCTCCCGGGTCACATAGGGGATCATTTCGTTGACCACCAGATCCACGTAACGCTCTTTGTTTGACCGGTACTCCATCGGTATGGCGTGCGCACCCAGGAAGTTGGCCTTGATGGTCACCGGGGTCATTGCTTTCAGCTTTTTGATGACCCGCAGCATCTTGACCTCCCCCTCCAGCGAAAGCCCATAACCGCTCTTGATTTCCACGGCCCCGGTACCGTAACGAATGATCTCCTGAATGCGTTTCAGTGCGTCAATGATCAGTTCCTCTTCGGAAGCAGCTTGCAGTTTCGCTGCCGTGTTCAGGATCCCTCCCCCTCTTCTGGCTATTTCTTCATACGACAATCCCCTGATCTTGTCAACATATTCCATTTCGCGGCTGGCAGGATAGACCAGATGGGTATGCGAATCGCACCAGCACGGCAGGACCATTCTGCCGGCGGCGTCAATCACCCGGCAGGATGAAAAATGATCGCGATAAGATGATTCACGTATGTCTTTCATCGCACCGAAATCGGCAATCAATCCATCCCGGATGAAAAGGTATGCATCTTTGACCGTAGGAAGAATGGCCATTTCCTGACCACTGACTTTACGGCGGGGCCCGTCCCCGGCCTGGATCAATTCTTTTATGTTTTTGATGAATAACATCCTAACTGTGCAAGCATTCAGAAATTCCTGACAGGCGAAATTAACAAAAATCACCGAGATGACATAAAAGTTGCACCTCCATCCCGACATTTCCACCGGGACATCAGGATTTTTCATACATTAGAGGGCTTTTTAAACAATGAATCATGCGAAAAGTTCTGTTCCTATTCCTGATCCTCCTGCTCGGGCCGAACATCCACCCTGCCCTTTCCCAGTCTGTGCAAATGGATAGAGCCAGGTTGGTAGCAAAGAATTTTTTTTATCAGCGGATCAATCAGCATTCGCTCGTCCCGTTCCATTCCATTGCCATTGAAGATGAATTCCGCAAGGCAGTCAACGACACCGTGCTTTATTATGTTTTCAATCTCAAACCGGACGGCTATGTCATTGTTCCTGCCCGGGAATCCGTTCCCCCTGTCATTGGGTATTCTCTTTCAGGTACCTTTGGGGAACAGGATCAACCCTGTAATTTCCGTTCGTGGATGGCACACTATGAGGAAGAGCTCCTCTGGGTCGTTCGTAACGGTGCTGCACCTGATGAAAATATTCTAAAACGTTGGGAAGCATTTTCTGTGGAAGACGCTTCCGGGCTGACCATTTTCAACGGCCGTGAGGTGGAGCCCCTGCTCGCGTCAACCTGGAACCAGGATTATCCCTACAATATCCGATGCCCGGAAGATCCTGACGGGCCGCATGGCCATTGCCTGGCCGGATGCGTTGCCACCGCCATGGGACAGCTGATGTATTACTACCGCTGGCCGGTCACCGGTACGGGTTCGTATACCTATTCCCATCCGGATTACGGCGAAATCAGTGCAGATTTCGCGAACACCACCTACGACTGGAACAACATGACGAATAACGCCCAATCCAGCAACGAGGCCATTGCCGAACTGCTCTTTCACATCGGTGTTTCGGTGGATATGGATTACGGGCCTTCGTCCTCGGGGATGTGGAACCATAAAGCGGCCTACTCTTACAGGACCTATTTCAAGTATGCACCTGAGACACAGTATGTGTACCGTGATTCGACCAGCATGGACTGGGACAGCCTGGTTGTTGCCCACCTCGACCGGGCCATGCCCTGCTATTATGCCGGCTGGGCAGACTATACCTATACCAGCGGGCATGGATTTGTGGTGGATGGATACCAGGGGGAATATTTTCACATGAACTGGGGCTGGAGCGGGTACCTTGACGGTTTCTTCCTGCTGGACGAACTGGCGCCGGGCGGTTCAGATTTCAATTACGCGCAGGAACTGATCATCAATTGTTTCCCCGACACCCTGAATTACAACTATCCGCCTTTCTGCAGCGGCCCCGACACACTGCGTGCCCTGGCGGGTTCGTTTGGCGACGGAAGTGGCCCGGTGGCGGATTATGAGCCAAATACGTTCTGCTCCTGGCTCATCGATCCGCAGACTGCTCAGGATTCGGTTGCAGGGATCGCACTGACCTTCCACCAGTTTCAGACAGCCCCGGGCGACACGCTCCGGGTTTATGACGGCAGTACGACCAGCCATCCCCTTCTGGGAAACTTTTCGGGGTCATCGCTGCCATCTGCGATCTCCTCTGAATCCAACCAGATGCTGGTTACCTTTACAACTGACAATCTGTCAGAGGAGTCCGGATGGGCCTGCACCTACCTGTCATATTCGCCTGTCTGGTGCAGCGGCATTACCACAGTGACGGAATCCGAGGGTCAGATCAGCGACGGAAGCGGCACCTTCCACTATGGCAACAATTCGGTCTGCCAGTGGCGCATCCTGCCAGAGTCAGCAGAAAGTTTGCATCTGACCTTCACCTCTTTCGATACGGAAGAATCCGGCGACATCGTGAAAGTATACGATCTGCAATCAATGACGATGCTTGGATCCTTTTCAGGATCCGACCTGCCCGGACCGGTATCCTGCCCCAGCGGCAAAATGCTGATCATGTTTGTGACAAATTCAGACCTGACCGCCGGCGGATGGGAAGCCTACTACGAAACATACATTAACGGAATAAGTCCCGCCTCCGGGGAAAACCAGATGGAAGTCTACCCTGTTCCAGTGAAGGAGAGACTGTTCATCAGGATGCGATCCGGTAAGCCAACCTCCGTCATCATGACAATGCTGACGCTCACCGGGCAGGTCGCCTGCCAATCTGCGTGGACAGTCACTGAAAACGAATGTACAACATCCATCGACATTTCAGCGTTACAAAGTGGCACGTATATCCTGCATGTAAGGTCAAATGATGCAGTTCAATGCAAGAAAGTATTAATTTACTGATAACGTGCATTTTAAAAATCGTCAAATTCCCGGAAATCATTTTGAGGAAAATCATATGTAGAAATTTATATAATTTTGCACGAAATTTGATAACGCAAGGGCTCACTTTTAAAATCTCAACAGCATTTATGAAAAAAATCACTATGGTAAGTTTGTTGTTTGCAGGGCTGATGATCGTCAGCTGCAGCAATACGAACGGAAATAAAGCGGTGTCAGGCTTGTCGGATCCTCAGCCAGAGGTGCAAACTGCTTCAGCAGTCCCTGATCTTCCCGAGGGAGAAGAAGGCAAAGTGATTATGCTGACAAAGGCGACGTTCATCAAGAAAGTCTGGAATTATGAAAAGAATCCGGATCAGTGGGTGTACGAGGGGGACAAACCCTGCATCATCGATTTTTACGCCGATTGGTGCAAACCCTGCAAGATGGTTGCCCCCATCATGGATCAGCTTGCCGCAGAATACAAGGGAAAGATCTATGTATATAAAATTGATACACAGGTTGAAAGGGAGCTGGCACAGGTATTCAATGTGACCAGCATACCCAGGGTGCTTTTTGTACCAAAAAACGGAGAGCCACAGATGTCGGTCGGGGCATTGCCAAAACCCACCTTCGTCCAGGCCATCAATGAAGTGCTGCTTGTTCATTAATCATTGTGATAATAGAAAGGAAACGACATGGAACATCTGACAAAAGATACATTTCTTAAAAAAATTTTCAATTACGAAGAGAACCAGGAATGGAAGTTTGAGGGGAAGTTACCCTGCGTGATCGATTTTTATGCCGATTGGTGCGGACCCTGTAAAATGGTCGCCCCTATCCTGGAAGAACTTTCCAAGGAATATGATGGCAAAATAGACATCTATAAGGTCAACACCGAAGACGAGCAGGAACTTTCCTCCGTTTTTGGCATCCGCAGCATCCCTTCCATGCTGTTCTGCCCGATGAACGGACAGCCTCAGATGGCAGTGGGTGCATTGCCCAAGAATTCGCTCAGGCAGGCCATTGACGACATCCTCCTGGGCAAGGAAGCCTCCTGATGGAACCTGTCGTGGCGCCCACGGCTTACTTGCCTTCCATCGCTTACATGACACAAGTGATCCGAAGTGACCGGGTAATCATCGACATCCACGAACATTACGTCAAACAGACCTGCCGGAACCGGGCCACCATCGGTTCGGCCAACGGCAAACTTTCGCTGATCATCCCGGTTAAGAAGGTTCTGGGCAATCACACTCCGGTAACGGCCATTGAAACCGACAACGCGCAACGCTGGCAAATCCATCACTGGCGCGCCATCGAATCAGCTTACCGGTCATCTCCTTATTTTCTTTACTACAAGGATGACTTCCACTATCTTTACAACAAATCATCCACCTTCCTTGTCAATTTTAATACGGACCTGTTCAGGCTTATCTGTAAACTGGCAGGGATTGACATTCGTTTCTCGCTTTCAGAACGCTACATGACCCCAGGATCGTATGGCAGGGATCTGCGGTGCGGCCTGTCAACCGATCTGGCAGACGGGAGACCTGCAGAACCCTATAGCCAGGTATTTCAGCATAAATTCGGATTCATTGCCAATCTGAGCGTCATCGATCTCCTGTTCAACATTGGACCGGAAACAAGAGCGTACCTTGAAAGGCAATCCCTTTCAAAAAAATTGTAATTTTACCTGCACGAACAAGTTCAATCACCGAAATTCAATGGAATATGCTGTTTGTCTGCAAAGCATTGTGCCTGTAAGGGCCGAAGCGTCCGACCGATCTGAAATGGTCAGCCAGCTCCTCTTTGGTGAGTGGGTGGAAATAACGGATGACCTGAATGGATGGTTAAAAATCAAAATCGCATACGACGGGTATGCAGGCTGGGTCAATGGAAAACAGATAACGCCCATCGACAACGGATCATACGACCGGCTGAATAACGGCGGGTTATACCTTGTGGCCGAACCGATCGCCATTTTAAGGGAACCGAATGGACTGAAAACATTGGTGGTTGCCGGCAGTTCCCTGCCGGGAATGCAGAACCACCGGCTGACCCTGGCCGGTAAAACTTTCCAGTTCGAGGGTTATGCCGTCAAATGGAAAGATCATTGCTCCAGATCGTTAATCACAGATTTTTCCATGATGTACGAAGGCGTTCCTTATATGTGGGGAGGGAGGACGCCGTTTGGGATGGATTGTTCCGGTTTCACCCAGATGGTATATCGTTTATCCGGCATAGCGTTGCCCAGGGATGCGTGGCAACAGGCCTTGCAAGGGCAATCCCGCACGTTTGTTTCCGAAGCAGGCCCCGGCGACCTCGCTTTCTTTGATGACGGTGAAGGCCGGATCATTCACACTGGCATTGTCCTGCCACAGGGTAAGATCATCCATGCTTCCGGATCCGTACGGATCGATACCCTGGACCATCAGGGTATCTTTAATCACGATACCAGGACCTACAGCCACACGTTGCGGTTGGTGAAGTGTTATCTGGATTGAATACCGGAGAGTGGCAGCCCCCAACGTTCTGCACGTCATTCCGGGCATCATTAAGGACATCCTCCCGTGACTGCACCCACCTTTCTAATGAAATCATTTATCAACACGTTAATAACAATGTCGATTTAAGCGTAAGTATTTGTTTTTAAATTAGTTAACAAATTAGATAGCTCCGTCCTTTCGTAGTTTTCAACATTTAATTAACATTCGCGCCTGCTGGATCCGTTACCGGATTTTTCACCGGATTCGCCATCCGTTCATTTATAACTTACTGAATTTAAGTATATTGACAGATTCTGAAGCAGCACGGTCAGAAACCTCCCCTCCCATCCGGAGGAATCATCCCTTTGAGTGGCATGACCAGGACGCTGAATAACTTTAGACAGGATTAATGTTCAGTTAACACGGATTTTTTATTTTAGGGGCGAATAAAAATGTCAAAAATCAAAATAGTAATTAACTCAAAACCTTTTGTTTATGAAAAATCTGTACCAATTTATCCTGCTGTTTACAGCGATTGTCCTGTTCCAGTCGTGGACCATTGCCCAGGTAACCACCTCGGGGATCAATGGCCGGGTGACGAACATGAACAATGAATCTCTGCCGGGTGCGACCGTGATCGTCACCCACGAATCATCCGGATCCATGTACGGAACCGTAACGGATCCTGACGGATTCTACAGGATCCTGAATATGCGCGTCGGAGGACCGTATAAAGTGACCATTTCATTCGTTGGATACAAGAACCAGGTAATCGAAAACATCTACCTGAACCTGGGTCAGACCTATGGATTGAACGGAACGCTGGTGGAGGAGATATCCCAGATCCCCGGTGTGGAAGTTGTAGGAGCGCGCAATGATCTGTTTGATGGAAACCGTATGGGATCTGTCAGCAACATCACACGTGAGCAGATATCCTCACTGCCTTCCATCAGTCGTTCTATCGACGATTATGTCAAATACTCTCCGCAGGTAAACGGCAGAAGTATCGCCGGTCAGGATGGCAGGTACAATAATATTACGATCGACGGCGCCAATTTCAACAATAACTTTGGACTGAGTTCCAAAGCCCTGCCCGGTGGTGATGCTCAGCCCATCAGTCTCGATGCGATCGAAGAAGTGTCTGTTAACGTTGCCCCCTATGACATTACCCAATCCAATTTCACGGGGGGCAATGTCAATGCGGTCACCCGTTCCGGTAACAATACATTGGAAGGTTCAGTTTATACGTTCTACCGGAATAAAAAATTCAACGGAAAATACGTTGGAGAGGACAGAGCTGACACCCTTAAACTGACTGACAACACATTTTACAATGTAGGAGCCCGCCTCGGTGGTCCCATCATTAAGGATAAACTCTTCTTCTTTGTCAACGGGGAGTGGGAAAAATCCATTTATCCCGGCATTCTCTGGAGCCCCAGCGATCCTGAGAATGGTGTTGAAGCCGATGCCACTAAATACATCTCCAGGACAACGGTGAATGATCTGGAGACCATCAGCAACTTCCTTAAAGACAACTATAATTATGATCCGGGCCCTTACCAGGGCTTTGGTGACTTTGCTAGCCAGAATTATAAACTGCTGGCCCGTGTTGACTGGAACCTCCACAAAAACCACAAGCTGACCGTTCGTTACAACTATGTTCATTCAACCAACGACCAGCAAGTGAATGCCACGAGCGCCCCTCTTCCCCGCTCATCCTGGGGACGAATCAGCGCCAGGTCGATGGCATTCCAAAATGCAAATTATAACTTCCTCAACACCGTGGGATCACTCACAGGCGAATTGAACAGCGTGCTTGGAAAGAAAATGGCCAACAAGTTCCTTGTCACCTATACCAAGATCCGCGATACCAGGGGAAGTAACAGCGATCTGTTCCCGTTTGTTGATATTTATGAAGGCGGAGATCCCTACATGAGCTTCGGATATGAACTGTTTACGTTTGAGAATGATGTAAAGAACAACATCTTCACCATCACCGACAACCTCTCCTATTTTCTCGGCATCCATACGTTTACGGCCGGCATTTCCTTTGAACACCTGTATTTCGGGAACAGCTACAAACGTTACGGCACCAGCTATTACCGCTATGCTTCCGTGGCGGACTTCATGGAGGATGCCGCCCCCATTGCTTATGGTCTTACGTATCCCTACGAAGGTGCCGGCGACGGCTATGCCGAGTTGAATTTTGGCTGGGGAAGCCTTTACGCCCAGGATGAGATCCAATTTACGGATAATTTTAAAGCATCCATCGGACTGAGACTGGAAATGCCGTTCTACTTTGACGACCCATTTGAAAACGCAGCCATTGCAGCTTTGACCTTCAAAGATCTGGACGGAAATGACGAAACACTGGATGTGGGCAGCTGGCCGAATTCCAAACTGATGGTGTCGCCCAGGGTTGGTTTCAACTGGGATGCCCTTGGAAACCGTACCCTGCAGGTACGTGGAGGTACAGGGATCTTCACCGGAAGGCTACCCTTTGTATGGTTCACCAATCAGCCGACCAACAGCGGTACCCTGCAGAATACTGTTGAAAAGAATTTCGCCAACGACAGCGCATTTCTGTCGAATATTCATTTTAATACAGATCCTTTGGCTTATGAAGGTGAATTCCCTTCAGAAGGTGGCACTTCGGCCCCCGGAAACATCGCCGTGGTGGATAAAGATTTCAAAATGCCACAGGTATGGAGATCCAACCTCGCCGTTGATTTCAAGCTGCCTTTCTGGGATCTTGAAATGACCGTTGAAGGGATGTACACCAAGGACATCAATGCGATCATCCAGCGCAACGCCAACCAGGCGATCCCTGCCGAAACGTTTGCCGGCCCGGATAATCGCCCCAGATTTGTAGGGGGTTCCTCCGGGCGCCGGATCAATACCGGCATTTCCACGGCAATGGTCCTCGACAATGCCAAAGCACTGGACTATGACAACCAGGGCCATGCCTACTCTTTCATGTTCATCCTGAATAAACCCTTCACCAAAGGATTCTTTGGTTCCTTCAGTTATACCTATTCGATTGCCAAGGACATTACGGCCAATCCGGGATCTGCAGCCAATTCAGCATGGCAGAGCAACCCGGCGGTCATTCACCAGAACGACCCGGGCCTGAGCTTCTCGCAGTTTGCCGTTCCTCACAAGGTTGTGGCAACCCTCTCCTACAATGTGGAGTACGTGAAACACCTCGGAACGACCTTTTCGCTCACCTATGTCGGGAGACACCAGGGCAGGCTCGATTATATTTATTCCAATGATATGAACGGGGATGGAAATACGGCTGACCTGATGTATATTCCTAAGGATGCATCCGAAATCATCTTTACGGATATTACAAGTGGCGAAAACATCCTCTATACGGCAGAAGAACAGAATACAGCTTTCTGGAACTATGTTGAACAGGACAGTTACCTCAAGGAACACAAAGGGGAATATGCCGAACGGTACGGAGTCCTGATGCCCTGGCTGGGGCGCCTTGACCTGAGGATCCTTCAGGATGTCTTCACCGATTTCGGGAAAGACAGAAGGCATACCCTGCAGTTCAGCCTCGACCTGCTGAATATTGGCAACTTATTGAATTCCGATTGGGGTGCCTATAAAACACAGGTCCTCGGGACATACGACATCACACTGCTCAAGTACATCAAGGTCAACGATGATGGTGTCCCCATGTTCCAGATGAACCAGGTGAACAAGAAACTTCCGACGGAAACCTATACGAATGTGCTGTCAACCACCAGTACCTGGGGTGCCCAGATCGGTCTGAGGTATTCCTTCTAAAAAAACCTCTTAGAACTAAAAAAGCCCTGCCCGGTCATCCAGACAGGGCTTTTTTATATCTTCGCAAAATATCAGTTGAACAAAAATAACATAGACTTGAGAACGATCAGATCTTTGATCTTTGCTTTTTGCTTTTTGATCTTTTCCCATTCGGAAGGTCAGAACAACTATGTCGTCCTGGTTTCCACGGATGGATTCCGATGGGATTACCCTGCAAGGGCATCAACCCCCAGCCTCGACTACATTGCACAGCACGGTGTCAGGGCCGAGGCACTGATCCCCTGCTTCCCCACCAAGACCTTCCCGAATCATTATTCCATTGCGACCGGACTGTATCCCGACGAACACGGCATCGTCAACAACAGCTTCTATGATCCGTGGATGGATGAAGAATATTATATCCGGAAACGTGAGGCGGTCACCAATCCTGATTTTTACGGAGGTGAACCCATCTGGGTTACTGCCGAAAAGCAGAACGTCACCACCGGCTGCTTTTTCTGGGTGGGATCCGAAGCACCCATCAAGGGCATCCGGCCAACCTATTGGAAAGAATACTCCAAGCAGATCTCCTTCGGTGAAAGGATCGATACCGTGATTCACTGGTTATCGCTGCCAGAAGATGAACGCCCGCATCTGGTCACGCTCTATTTTGAAGAACCGGATGCTATCGGACATGCTTATGGCCCCATCAGCCGCCAGACGGACAGTACGATCCATGTCATGGACAGCCTGATCGGTGTTCTGATCCACAAACTCCGTCAATTACCCCATTATCCGCTCATCAACCTGATCGTTCTCTCCGATCACGGAATGGGAAGCATATCTGAAGAAAAAGTGGTTTTCCTTTCTGATCATCTTCAGGAGGGCTGGATCGAAAATTACCAGGGTGGGAATCCAAACTATAATATTACCACATCGGAAGACTGTCTGGACCTGGCCTATGACGCTCTGCGTAGCGTTGACCACATTACCACCTGGAAAGCCAGAAAAGTCCCCTGCTACCTTCATTACGGGAAGAATCCCCGATGTGGCGACCTGGTTGTCGTGGCCGACAGCGGATGGTCGGTCAGATGGGATCGACGAGGAAAATATGAAACAGGCGGCACCCACGGGTATGTCCCTGAAAACCCCGACATGCACGCCATCTTTTATGCCATGGGCCCCTCCTTCAAGACCGGCTACACTCAGCCTTCGTTCAGCAACCTGGATGTTTATTCGCTTATCGCCCGCATACTGGATATAAAACCTGCAAAAACCAGCGGTAGCCTCAGAAAAATCAAAAACATGCTCCAATGACACAGGAAGTGCTCTTAAATGAAATCATCCTCTATTGCCGTCAGCACGCAAACGATGACATTGTCAAAAAGTACTCCCGCTATTTTAAAAACGGATATCAGGCTTATGGCCTTACCCAGGATCTGCTCTACGCCAAAGTGGATGAGATCCTTCAAAAACCGGAAATGTCGATGGATCTGGTGATTGGAACAGGCCGCTTGCTGGTCAGATTACCCGAGTACGAACTGACCAGTTTTGCAGCGCTTCTTTTACGTCATTACCATAAACATTTTACGCGTTCCACCTTCGAGGTCATCGGCGAATGGTTCGAGACCGGCATCAACAACTGGGCTCATTGTGACGTCATCTGCAGTGAAATCATTGCCCTCTTTTACAAAAAAGGCCTGATCACCTATCTTGACCTGGCTTCCTGGAAAACAGCAGAAAACAAATTCCAGCGGAGGGCAGTGCCCGTTTCGATGATCAAGCTGCTGAAAACGCATCCCAACTTCAATGAACTTTTTCAATTCATCGATTCCCTGATGATGGACAAAGAAAGGGAAGTACACCAGGGACTGGGTTGGTTTTTGCGTGAAGCCTGGAAGAAAAATCCCGACGACACAGAAAAATTCCTGTTGAAATGGAAAGATGCAGCTCCGCGACTGATCTTTCAGTATGCCACCGAAAAGATGACCCCGGATGGAAAACTGAGGTTCAGAAAAGAAAAATAATCGTCATCCACCGTTCTCAGATCCCCGGAGCGACCAGTTCTTTTTTAACAAATTTCTCCACCGGAACGAAGATCTTCTCGAAGAGCTTGCTTTTCCCGTAACCGCTGAACAACGTTCCGGGGTTGATGCTGGAAGTCAGGATGTATTTGTTGAGGGTATCAGCGGTATGGGCAACGATCTCGACCGGGAGCATATTGTTGCCTTCAATTTTGACCGAATATCCCGAGGCAGGTCCGGTTGGCACATCGTTCAGGAAATCCTGGCTGGATAACCGCGTGATCGCCGAGAGATAGCTCGCCGATGCTGCGGAATCTGCCGGGATTCCATTGATGGTGAATCCTGCACCCTGTCGCTCGAGTGTATAGGATAATGTTCCCGGTTTTGAAAAGGTCACCCGGGAAATGTCATCCCGTTTTGCTCTGACAAGGGCCTTATCACGCAGGCTGTTGACATTGGGTTGAAAGCCCATCCGCAGGTACCCGTCGACTGCATACACTTCCTTCTCATCATAGAGCCGGACATAGGAGGTCATCTGGCCCTGACCCTGTCCGTACATCGACTGCTGCCCCTCAGGTGGCTTATAGGAGAACCTGCCGATGACCAGGTCGGCCATTTCTTCTGAATTTCTCAACAGTTTGACCCTGATCCCCGTCGAGTCATCCACCTGAAAATCGTTCCATTTCGATTCGTTCATAGCAGCCACACGAAAGGGCTTCAGATTGTTCAGCGAACGGATCATTCCGCTGATCATGGCCGTATCCGCATTGAAGGCTTTATCACCCGCGTACACCTTCCAGACACCCTCCGACTGCCTCTGCAGCCGTACCTGGTCTTTCTTTACGGGATCAGGAGTAAAGAGTATCTCCGTGATTTCATCCTGAGCAAATGAAACCAGCTCCTTTCTGAAGGTCCGCTCATCCTTTCTGACGGTTCTGGTGATGATAAAAACTGCGGCGAGTATCAGCAGGGTGACCAGCAGAATACGGTAATCAAGTTTTTTAAACATAGCCTTCCTCCATTCTTTTAACACGCAGGTTCCGGTTGCGTTGCATCCGGAGAATCCCAAAAATCACGATAAGCACAATAGGCAACAGAAAATTGACATATTTCAGCATACTTTTCTTGCCGTCATCAATCTGATCCAGCGGCCGTGAGGTCACTCCTTTAGTACGGAGTTCGATCAGGCCGGTATCATCCGACAGGTAATCCATGGAGTTGACCATCAGGTTCACATTATCCTGCTGGATCTGCTGGGCCTGGTTTCCCTCTCCGTTCACGGCAAAATCTCCGTCGGTGATCAGAATGATCCGCGAAAAGGCGTTGCCGGCAATTCGTCCCTCCAGCACACCTGCAACGGTGATGGCCGACATCGGAAAATCATCCTGAGCCCAGTTACGCTGAAAATCCAGGTACAAAGGCGCTGACCGGGTTCCCGATTTGTCGCTTGTGTAAGCGAGCGGAGTGAACGACACCGATGTATCCCCTGTATATTGGATAGAACTGAGGAACGGGAAAACAACGGATTCAATCCCTGCTGTGATCGGATGATCAGCAAACTTAGTGATGATGGGGAGGTAGGGAAACCTCACCGGGGTTGTTATGCTGTACATCCCCTGCTGCTGTCGTACACCAACCGACTGACACTGTGCATCCACGATAAAATCTTCCCCGACATTCAGGCCTTTACTGCGAAGCCATGTTTCCAGGCCCGTATTCACCACAGATCCGTTCAGGGTATTGAAATCTGCAAGAACTCTGTTCAGCGCGATGTACAGATTGCCTCCCCTGGCAAGGAAAGCATCCAGCTGGTTCAGATGACTGGCAGGAAATGAATCCGCCGGTGCAACGATCGCGATGGTTTTGTAATTAAGCAGGGCATCGCTCGAATCATTCAGGTAAACGGGTTCGATGCTGTTGAGAATGCTCAGCTGACCCATCACCTGCGGCATGGCGCCCATCGAAGGTTCGCCGTGGCCCTGCATCAGCCCGATCACCGGTTTATCCTGTACCGACAACTTCTTGATGCTGGAAGAGAGTGCAAACTCCATGGCCGATCCCTGCTGCAGGAAAGGGATAACATCTGCTTCTTCCCCCATTTGCACCACTGCCCCCAGGTAAGCCTTCTGCTGCTTGATCTGGTCTTTTTCCCGGGCATTGATCAATACCGGCTGTATGCCCTGCTGCTGGGCTTTCACTTCTGTCTGGTCATCCCTGGCCGGATCAATGAATTCGTATACCACATTTCCTTTCGAGATGCTGGCATACTCGATGAGCAGCTCCTTGAAATCCTTTTTCACCTTTACCATCTGAGGAGGCAGATCTTCGGTGAAATAGGCCGTCACCGTCACAGGGGCGTCCAGGTTCCTGAGGATGTTTTTGGTGGCTTTGCTGAGCGTGTACCGGTTATCGGATGTCAGGTCGAGCCGCACAAAATAGCTATCTGCCAGAATATTGATCAGAAGCACAACACCTGCGATCAACAGGATCTGATAAAGGAATGATTTTCTCGTTTTTTTCATCTCTGTAACGCTTAATGATCTGTCAATTAGTTTTCCGCGATGTTACGTTTGGATAAGACTGCCTCCGTTGCAATCAGGCCAAGGAATATGATGCTGAAAAAATAGATCAGGTCCTTGGTGTCAATGACGCCCCGGGCAATGGATTCATAATGTGTTGACATGCTCAGGTAAGAGAACAGGTTTCCGAAGAATCCGGAAATGTTTGCGCCCAGCACTTCAAAGATGATATGAAAGAAAATCCCGATAAACAGTGCAAGCAGAAAACCCACGATCTGGTTGGATGAAACGCTGCTGGCAAACAAACCGATGCTTATATAGGCGCCACTCATCAACAAAAGTCCAAGGTAACCCGTCCAGACGGCACCATGATCGATCGGGCCGAGGGTTGAAACCGTTATGTAGTACGGTAATGTCAAAAGCAGGGCGACCAGGATCAGGATGAAAGTTGCCAGGAACTTTCCGGCGACCACCTGCCAGTCGCTCACAGGACGTGTCAACAACAGCTCAATGGTGCCTGACCGTCGTTCCTCGGCCATCATGCGCATGGTCAGTGCCGGTATGAAGAAGAACAGTGTCCAGTAGGCTATTCCAAAAAAAGACTGCAGGCTTGCCTGGTTGACAAGAAAAACATCCGCACCATAGATCCACGTAAAGAAACCGCTGAATCCCAGGAAAAGGACCAGCATGATATATGCCATCAGCGAGTCAAAGAAGGTGCTCAGCTCTTTGGTTGTAATCACCCAGATTTTTTTCATAGGTAGTTTGTTTCAATGATTGATTGAATGTTTGTTTAAATCCGGTCAGTTCATGGTCAGTTCGCGGAACACATCTTCCAGTTTGGTCTGGTAGGGGGTCATTTCCGTCAGGAACCATTTATTCCTGACGCATAGCTGGAAGACAGCCTTTCGGGAGGAATGATCATGTTGGCTGTGAATCTCGAATCCATTGCTTTCATCCCTGACCAGATCCACCATTTCAACAGAAGGCATTTCTCTGAGTGCCTTAAACACTTCGTTACGATCTCCGCCTTCAATGGTCACCTTAAGGACCTCGTTACCCTGTGCACGTTGCCGAAGGGTGGCCGGGGTACCGTCGGCAACGATCCTTCCCCTGTTGATGATCAGGATCCTGTCGCAGGTGGCCTCCACCTCCGCCAAAATATGCGAGCTGAGAATGACCGTTTTCTGTTTCCCTATTTTTTTGATCAGTTCACGGATCTCGACGATCTGGTTTGGATCCAGCCCGGCCGTAGGCTCATCCAGTATGAGCACATCCGGGTCATGGATCAGCGCCTGGGCAAGGCCGACCCGCTGCTTGTATCCCTTGGAAAGCTCACCGATCTTTTTGTGTTTCTCTCCTTCGAGCCCGCACAGCGTGACCATCTCAAGGATCTTCTCCTTTACCTTCGACTTGGGGATCAGGTAAAGACCCGCCACAAACTTCAGATAATCGATCACCGGAAGATCGGAATAAAGGGGATTGTTTTCGGGAAGATAGCCGATATGCTTCTTGATTTCCTCAGGATTCTCCCTGACCGATACGTTGCCAAGACGGATATCACCCGATGTCGGAGCAAAAAAGGTCGTGATGGCCTTCATCGTGGTCGTCTTACCCGCTCCGTTTGGTCCCAGAAAGCCAAGCACCTCTCCTGCCTTGACCACAAAGGAAATATTATCGACTGCTTTCTGGGTTCCGTATTTTTTGGTAAAATTTTCAACGATAATATCCATAATCCTCGAATTAAATTTTTTGCAAAATAAAAAAATTTAGAAAAATCCCCGGAAAGGCAGGATCATCCATTTAACAAAATTTAACAAGGAAAATCCTGATCCGGATCTTCATATACAGGTTGACAATCAGTCAGCTAGACCAAATTTCACCCGGGCTTCCTGCTTCATTCTGCTGGCTTGATCGCGGGCTTCCCGGATGATGGCATCTGCCCTGGTGTCAGCTTCTTCAACCAGCCGGTTTGCCTGTTTGCCGGCTTCCTTCTTCATCTGATCCGCTGCAGCGACCGCAGCAAGTTCAGCAATTTTTCCATTTTTCTTCCCCTCCTCCACCAGCTTCACAGCGGTGGAATCAGCCTCCTGGCGGATCCGGTCGGCCGACTGGCGTGCCAGCGATTTTACCTCATTGGCCCGTTTTTCCGCTTCCTGAATAAGCTGCTGTGCTTCAGCGTCAACTTTGGCAATGTAGTTACCAGCTTCTTCCATGAGTTTCGCTTCCATTTCTTCCTTCTTTTCCTGCAGCTCCTCCTCCACCTGCGATTTGATCTCCTCCACGATGTTTCCCATGGCTTCCTTCAACCCGATTTTAATCGTAGGGCGGGTAAGTGTTCCGCCAATGATCACATCCACGTTGACCTTACTGACCAGTTCCAGGTCCATTCCGGTTTTCTGGATCTGACTGGCCAGGTCGTCCATCACTTCGTTGAAATGGGTACCGAATTCTGATCGGGGGATCTCAAGGGCCAGTATCAGGTTGATCTCCTGATCCAGGGATGTATAACCGCTCAGGACAGCCCCGATGGATCCCATTTTAAAGGGAAACTGCCTTACGTGGGCTTTTCCTTCCAGGAGTTCAAATGAAAAATTCAGGGCATCAATGGTCGCATTTTTCAGCTTTTCAATTTTGAGTGTTTCCGCGATCTGATTAAAGATCTGCAGGTCTTCGATCACCACTTTGGATGACGACAGGTTTCCCGTACTGGACAGGCTGCTCAAAACCGGCCTTAATCTGTCGTTCAGTTTGGCTGAAAGTGACAGACCAGCGGAAAAGCTGCCTTTTGTTTTTTGCGCTACCGGTGCAAATGCGTGGATCATCTGCAGGGAATTATAGGACTGCTGAACATCAAATCCCAGCAATTTCAGGGAGAGCTGAACACCTGCCTGCCCGGGTACAACTGCAGAGTAAAGCCCGTCCAGTGCAATGGATCCTCCCAGCAGATCCATTTTCAGATCCCTGATCCTGACTTCCTGGTTCTGAAGGCTAAGCCAGCCTTCTACGTTCTCAACGCTTGCAGCATTGTAATTTAATTTTTCACAGGTGGAATACAGCGAAAAATCAATATTGGACGGCACATTGAAAACCAGGGTGGCTGTATCAGGAGCTTTTCCCTGCTGTCCCGCACCTGAAGGCGACAGGTCGGCGATGAGAGAATCGATATCCATAAATTTGGAGGATGTACTGAACTGTCCTGTCAGCAAGTCTCCATCAAGAAGATAGGGTATGTAATTTTCAAGATACCCTTTTGCCGTGATGTCGCTGGCCCCGTAACTCAATGCCAGGTCGGTGACCTGTATCTTTTCGGGCCGTAATTCAAGAAATGCTTTCGAAATCCGGACAGCCTGACTTTCAGCAGAAGGATGGATCGTAACACCTGTTGCTTCCATGGTACCGCTGGCGTGGATGTTCTTGAAATTCGTACTCTGAAAGTCCGACACTTTACCTTTTATTGCGACATCCGCTGAAACAACACCCGCAAAATCCTGCCCTGGATCAAGAGGATATACTTTTTGGATGGTTTCCAGGTCAATCTTTCCCTTCAATGCCGCCTGGATGTCAGGATCCGATACCGGATGACGGACCGACAGGTTTGCACTGACCGGATTACCGGCAAGGACAAGGTGCAGTGGATCAACCACTATGACCGTATTGTCCATGGTTCCGCCAGGATTGTCAACAGAAGCTTTCAGCAGGATATTGGAAACGCTCGCCGGGAGATCCGGGTAATGAAACATTCCCTCTGAAATGTCTATCTTCAGGCCAAAGGATGGAAATGATTCTTCCGTGTACCGGCCGCGGATAAATCCATCGATTGAAAGATCGCCTGATGCGCTGACCTTATCATAATCTTTCGCATAAATGGCCGGGACCAGCGAAAGAAATTCCTTGAAACCGCGTTTTCCGGTTTTGAAGCTAAGATCCATTTCAACCTGTTCATTCGGTTCTGCCCAGTAGCCCTCAATGGCGACCGGGATTTCATTCAGCAAAACGATTGACTGGCTGAAGGTGTATTTTTCGTTGATGAAATCGGCATGGATGACCGACGACAGATCGGTTTTAACTTTTTGCAGGACGGGAAGATCCGCATAGGTGAGGGAAAACTCATCCATTTTCGCCCGGGCTGTCAGATCGGTTTGATCTACCGTATAATCGCCCGAAAAGGTCAGGTTCATCCGACTGGCTTCAAGAAGCATATCCACACTTTTGTCCAGATAGACCAGGTGTGCATTCAAAAGATCGACCCGTCGCATTTGCAGTACGTAAGAAGCACTTTCCTCAGCGGCAGCCAGGTTCTCCGCAGCGTCTCCTGCTTTTTCATCCTCTTTCAGGATATCCCAGTTCACCTCTCCGTTTTCCGTAACTTTAAGCAGAATGGAAGGGTCTTGCATTTTGATCTTCACAATTTCATACTGCTGACCGAACAGGCTCATCAGGTCAAAGCCCACTGTCAATGAAGGTGTATTGATCAGGGTGTCATCTGCAAACTGCTCTTTTCCTGCGATGATGAATGTATCCAGCTCCAGGGTCAGGAGCGGGAAACTCTTCAGCAGAATCACGTGTCCGCCCGTAAAGGACATGGTGGCGTTAAGCCTGTTGTTGGCCTGTTTTTTTGTAAACTCGATCAAATGTCCCTTAAAGATCACGGGAAGGATGAGCAGTAATAGCATCAGAACCGCAACTGCGATCAGGACGATTTTAAAAAATCTTTTCATTGTGATTCGACGCATGTAGTCAGTCGGGAAACCCTACCAAAGTCTTGCCTGTCAGGCGAGCCGCCATTCAACCTATGACCGCTGCCCGTTTAAAATCCTGATCTTTGCCTCCAGAATGGCCTTTTCCTTTTTGGCGTTTTCAATTTTCTTCTCAAATTCTTTTTTAAGGATCTGGGCATTCACGGAATCGGCTAAAAATCCGATGTTATTTTCCCAAAGAGCGATATCTTCTTTCAGTTTACTGAGTTTATTGACCAGTGTTCCCCTTTCCTTGCCCAGAATACGGTTAGCATCCGGGACATCCCTGACCGACTCGTAATGCGCCTTGAAAGAGAGCGTATTGATCTCCATGGCATCGACCTTCAGTTTATCCAGATGCTTGTTGATCGCCGCACGAAAATCATTCTGCAATCCGTCCTTTTCTTTCAGCGGAACGTGGCCGATCTCCATCCATTCCCGTTGCATTTCCTTGATCACCTGCAAGTCCTCGCTTTTATTCCCCATAAGTTCATAATCCTGTACCTTTTTGATCAGGCTGAGTTTCAGTTGCAGGTTTTCCTCTTCTTGCTTCTGAATGGAGGAAAAATAATTGGCTTTTCTGGCAAAGAATTCATCACAGGCAGTGCGGAATCTTTTCCAGATCCGGTTTGAGTGCTTACGCGGCACAGGGCCGATTTCTCTCCACTCTTTCTGAAGCTGTATCAGATCCTGCGTTGTCTTTCTCCAGTCCGTGTTATTCTTCAGTGCTTCCGCCTGTACACACAGGTCCAGTTTAAGGTTAAAGTTATGGATCTGCTGGTCTTTGACCTTGCCAAAATATTCCTTTTTTTCAGTGAAATAGGCATCCAGGGACGATTTAAAACGTTCCCAGATCTTGTCGTTTATTTTTTTACTGGCAGGACCGATCGATTTCCATATTTTCAGAAGTTCGGAGATCTCCTGGGTTGTACTTTGCCAATCGGTCAGTGAATTGTTCCGGATCGTGACAATTTGTTCAGCTTTTTCGCACAAGGCAAGTTTTGTTGCATAGTTTTGCTCTTGTTCATCCTGGAGTTTCCGGTAATGTTCCCTGCGGCGGTCATTGATCTTGTCTGTGGCTGTCTTGAAGCGTTCCCAGATCTCATCCTTCTTGTCCTGGGCGACAGGGCCGATCTCTTTCCATTCTTCGTGGTACTTCTGAAGTTGTTTAAACGACCTGAGGATAGAGGTTTCCAGCAGCAATTCCTCTGTTTTTTCGCAGATTTTTACTTTCGCCTCCAGGTTCTTCCGGAGATCCAGGTCTTTTAATTCCTTGTTGATCTTTACCTTATCGAAAAACTTTTCCACTAAAAAGTGGTAATTCTGCCAGAGGTTATTCACCTCTGATTTTGGCACCATGCCAATTTCCTTCCATTTATCCTGCAGCGATCTGAACTGATCGTACGTTTTCTTGAGTGTTTCCTCTGAGTTGATCAATTCTTTCAGATCATCCAGGATCTTCAGTTTTTCCTGGAGATTCTTCTGTTTGTCCTGCTCCTGGACCTCGGTATATTTGGCCTTGTTGAGTTTGTAGGTTTCAAAAGCCTGGTCAAAACGAAGGTCGAGGGGGTCTTCGGTAACCGGGTGTTCGGTTTTTTCATCCGTTTCCCGGATATATTTATCAATGTGTTGATCCTTGTATTCTTTGCTCAGCCTCAGGAAGGCTACTTTGATCAAGGCAACGCGGGTTTTTATTAGATTGATGTCTGTTTCCCTGACCGTTTCCTCAAGAAGTTCCACCAGTTGCTCCCTGGAAAGATCATTGATGTTTTTCAGGGATTCCTCATCAGCTTCAACAGCTACTTCAGCATATTCCTCTTCCGGCTCTTCTTCATCTTCTTCAACGGATTCCTGGAGATCTTCCACCAGGATAGCCGGTGTCATTTCCTGTTGTTCCGGCAGCGAAGAGGATTCAACCAACGATTCAGGTGCCGGTACTTCCTCAGGCACTTCCACTGCCTTTTCAGGAGCTGGTTGTTCTTCCGGGGGATTAACCAATGATTCAGGTAAAGGTTCCGGATCTGAAACCGTAACTGCAGGTTCTTCTGCAGCGTCTTCCGGAAGGATCAGTTCCGGTTCTGGCTCAACTTCCGATGATGCATCATCATCGGGGAGAGCATCGATCGGTTCAGGTTCCGGTTCGAGATCTGGTTCTGGTTCTGGTTCTGGTTCTGGATCAGGTTCAGAAACGGATGGAGGGGGAAACGCTGAATCAGGTATCTCAAGGGTTGGCCCTTCATTAGAAGAGGGTTCATCGGTAATGACTTCTTCGATGATTTGTGCTTTTGTTGTTTCCTCTGAAGGATTAGTAGTTAACTGCTCTTCTGCCATCGCTTAATGGTTTTAAATTAAGAATTCTCCTCCCTGTCAGGGGATTGTGATAGTTAAGTCAAGTAACCAAAATGATCCACCCGCCTGTAATGCGGCAAGTAGATTGAAAATCTTCACAATCGTGAAACGTAAAGACCTTAGTGGTGTGCAAAGGTAGTAATAATTAAAAATGATGGTACCTTTCAGGAAAATAATCCAGCTGAGACGGGGGAGAAATCATTGAAGGGCCCTGCTATTGAACAGGATATAGCCAATATTCACAATGAATGAAAAACGGTCAACCTCCCGGTCGTAGAAGTTCATGCTCAGACTTACAGGTCCAACAGGGCTATGGTAAACCAATGATGATGAGGCAATGAAGTACTGGTCCTCGAATAATCCACCCAGTTCCGCGGATAAGTCAGGTTGTTCCTGGATCTCCTGGAACGGAAAAAATCCATAACCTTCCAGCCGAAAGTGAATGTTTTTCTGAAAGGCATAGATCATCCGTGCACCAAGCGCCCCGTAATTGTAGGTCCTGAACTCAGGCAATAACATCGTTTTGCTTTCGGGTAACGGTTGAAAAGCAGATGCAGAGAGCACACTGGAGACATAATCGTGGAACAGCATCTGGCTGGAAAGCAGTGCTTCGGAATAGATCCCGAATGTGAGATGCCGCACCGGGGGAAAATAGGTTTCGTATTTTGCCCGGAATTTCCACCATTGATGGCGCTGGTAATAAAAATCGGTATCATTGGAAGTTGAACCAGGGATATGTTCCTCATCCCCCCCGACAAATCGCAATGAGATCAAAAAATCATAACCGGAGTTGGGGTAGTACTTGTTGTTCAGTGTGTTGATTTCATAGAGTGCTCCCAGGGTAAAGCAATCAAAATAGGTCCGGTCGGCCGTGTCACTGCTGGTGAATTGATTGGTTGGGTAGTAATCATCGCGCAACCTGGCCACAGCGCCGCCAAATTCAAATTTGGCATTGGTACCGGTCGGAAAGCCAAAATAAGCGTCTACGTGGTTTTCATTCTGGATGAGGTAGGAAAGATCTCTGTCCTCAAAAAAAACGGTGGATGTTTCAAAATAGTCCCACTGGTTGAACGAAATGGAAGATTTCAAATAAAAAGGCATTCGGGTGGGAAGTTCTATCTTCGTATCGATCTGGGCGGCACTGTAAAACCTTCCAATGTAAACACTGGCTTTCAAACCGAAATAAAAACTCGAAAGAATGTTGAACTTTGCACCAAAATAGGCTTCGTTAATTGGTGAAGACGATAGGTTTCCTCCTATCTGCAGGGTAAGGTTCTTTTCCTTCTTAAAGTCCAGACCAAGCTTGTAGAATCCTCTGGAATCATTGTACTGGCTGACCGGGAAAACATGTTCAAATAATTTGTCCGTCTGAAGTTTGAAGTACTCCCGTCTTAACTCGCTGGAGGTGAGCGTATCCCTTTTCCTCAACAGAGACCGGGTGACAAACTGCGCCTGGTTCTCGTTCAGGCCCGTCACAGCAATGGTATCGATGACCAGCGGGGGTTTCCGGCGGTTAAACTGAGCCCGGCGGTTCCATACCGAATCCTCCGGAATGCTTCTGACGATATATGCCTTGATGGAATCCAGCCGGCGCAAGGTTGCCACATAGCCACTGTCGATAAATGCAGAAGTGCGTGAAAAGTCAGTCACATTCACCGGATCCAGGTCAGGTTTGATCAGGACCCCCTTATCGGGTGGAACGTCGTAAAGGGTTTTTTCCATCAGCATGTTCTGCAGCTGGGATATCAGATCATCCTCCTCCGGCGGATCATAATTGCTGGCTGCCTTGCTTCCAATGATCACGTCGGGCTGAAATTCATCCACAGCCATTTTGATCGGAAAATTATCATACATCCCTCCGTCAAAAAGCAGTTTTCCGTCCATCCGGATGGGTTTGAAATAAAAGGGAAAGGTCATCGCTGCTCGAAGGCCGGTGGCCAGATCGCCCTCCCTGATCGTAAGGGATTGATTTTTTTCAACATCGGCCGCAACGAATCTGAGAGGAATCATCAGGCTGTCGAAATTACCCCGGCTTACGGCATTGGCCGGAGCAAAGATCTCCATGATGGCGAAATCCATCATGATGGGAGAGATCAGGTTGGTGGGCAGGATGCTCGTACTTTTTATTTTTTCATAATCCATATCAATTTCAAACCACGTTGCATTGGGATCCTCCTTCTTAAAGTAGTACTCATAAAAAGAGGGCATCTTACCGGATATCCAGGAAAGGAAATCTTTTGACATGAACAGCCGGGTCATTTCCTCCGGTGAAAAGCCACTGGCGTACAGTCCTCCTACAATGGCGCCCATGGAAGTGCCGGCAATGCAATCAATGGGGATCCCGTTCTCTTCCAGCGCCCTGATGACCCCGATATGGGATACACCCTTGGCGCCTCCTCCGCTGAGGACAAGGCACACTTTCTGCCCCTCCGCCGGGATGGTAACCAGGATAATGGAACCCAGGGTGTACAGGCACAATATACGAAACAAGAACCTGGTCATGAAAGATTAACGTTCAACAAAAATACGTATTATCCAGAGGATGTAAAAGAATAAAAAGAACATGCCCTGTGCATCCTGTTCACTTATGCACACGTGAGTGTCCGCTATTCAACACTTGGGTCCGGCGCGGTTCGGATAGGAAAATTTAACATTCTTATGGCCAATTCATTAGATAAAATGGCATATTATTCGATGACTGAACAAACTTTTGTAATTTCGGAAACTAATAAATCAACAAAACAGGCATGATGAAACAAGTAATTTTTACGATTTCGGTACTGCTGGTCAGCGTTTTATACCTGGGAGCGCAGAATGACACCCGTTTGATGCGGTTTCCTGCAATCCACGGCGATCAGGTCGTTTTTTCCTATGGGGGCGACCTTTACACCGTTTCGAAAACAGGAGGCGTGGCCAGAAAGCTGACCAACCACGAAGGTTATGAAATGTTCCCGCGTTTTTCACCGGATGGCAGCAAGCTGGCTTTTACGGCACAATACGATGGGAACACGGAGGCGTACCTGATGCCCTCCGAAGGAGGTGTACCGGTCAGGCTGACCTACACGGCCACGCTGAGCCGGGATGATATCTCCGACAGAATGGGACCGAACAACATTGTCATGACGTGGACACCCGACGGTAAGAACATTATCTACCGGTCACGCAAACAAACATTCAATGATTTCACCGGACAACTTTTCAAGGTAAGCAGTGAAGGTGGACTATCCTCCGAGCTTCCACTTCCCCGGGGCGGATTTTGCTCCTATTCGGAAGATGGAAAGAAGATGGCCTACAACAGGGTGTTTCGTGAATTCCGCACCTGGAAATATTACAAGGGAGGTATGGCTGACGACATCTGGATCTATGACTTTCAAACGCGCACTACCACCAACATTACCAGCAACGACGCACAGGACATCATCCCGATGTGGCATAAAAACAAGATCTATTTCCTCTCCGACCGTGACAGGACCATGAATCTTTTTGCCTATGACATAACAACAGGTCAAACAAGAAAAGTAACCAACTTTACCGATTACGACATAAAATTCCCCTCCCTGGGGGATCAGGCCATCGTCTTCGAAAAAGGCGGCTACCTTTTCTACCTTGACCTGGCCAATGAACAGGTTGCAAACATTCCCGTCAAAATTGCAGATGACTTTCTTGCAGGCAGGAATGAGCTGGTTGATGCTTCAAAGAACATCATTTCCTATGAAATCTCCCCGGATGGCAAAAGGGCATTGTTCTGGGCCCGCGGAGAGATCTGGACAGTTCCGGCCGAAAATGGGATCACCCGCAACCTTACGAAATCTTCAGGTGTTCACGACAGAAATCCCCAGTGGTCACCTGATGGTAGCTATATAGCCTACATTTCCGATCAATCCGGCGAGGATGAGATCCATATCATCAAACAGGACGGAAGTGAGGCACCTTTAGCGCTGACTACGAATGGTGATACCTATAAATATTCCCTTTCCTGGTCACCTGACAGCAAAAAGCTGATGTGGTCGGATAAAAAGCTTCGCCTGCAGTATGTGGATGTTTCATCCCGCAAGATCACAGAAGTGGAGCAATCCTCCGTAGGCGAATATTATGGTTATGTCTGGTCACCCGACAGCAAGTGGATAGCTTTCTGCAGGCCAAGAACCACAGGCATGAATACCCTGTGCTTGTATGACCTGGAAGCCAATCAGGCATACGATGTGACCGATGATTGGTATGGTAGTTCCAGCCCGGCCTTCAGCGAAAACGGCAAGTACCTTTTCTTTGTCTCCGACAGGGACTTCAGTCCCACCTACAGCCAGGTGGAATGGAACTACGCCTACCAGGATATGGAAGGGATCTATATGATCACCCTGGCAAAAGACACCCCCTCCCCTTTTGCCCCGGTGAATGATGAAGTGGCGGTGAAATCTGAAGAACCAGCCAGTAAGGAAGAGGCAAAACCGGCCACGGATGAAAAAGACAAAAAAGAACCCGGTAGAGTGGTGGTGGACCTTGAAGGGATAAACCAGCGCGTGATCGGCCTGCCTGTCCCCTCCGGGAACTATGGAGGCATCCGGAGTGTTGGCGACAAGATCTACTACTATTACTCCTCTTCAAAAGGCGGTCGCAGCATTAAACTCTTTAACCTGAAAGAAAAAAAAGAGACTGATTTGAATTTTGAAGGAGGATTTGAGATTTCCTTTGACGGGAAAAAAATACTCCTGAGCAAAGGTTCCTCTTATTATATCACCGACCTGCCCTCCGGACCGGTCAAAACAGATAAGCCACTTGATCTTTCCAGCATGAAGGCAATGGTCGACTTCAAGGCAGAGTGGAACCAGATCTTCACGGAAAGCTGGCGGCAGATGAGGGATTTCTTTTATGTGGCCAATATGCATGGGGTCGACTGGGAGGCGATGAAAGAAAAATATGGTGTGATGCTGCCCTATGTCAATAACCGGAATGATCTGAATTACCTGATCGGAGAGATGGTCAGCGAACTCAGCATTGGTCATGCCTACGTCGGCGGCGGCGATAAACCCCAGCCTGACCGGATCCCCATGGGCCTGCTGGGTGCGAAAATATCCCGGGATCCTTCCGGCTGCTTTCGGGTGGACCATATCCTGAAAGGTCAGAATTGGAGCGAGAACCTGCGTTCCCCGCTGACAGAGGTCGGTGTAAATGTGAACGAAGGGGATTATATCCTTGCAGTCAATGGAATTCCAACCACTTCAATGAACGACATCTATGAATCCCTGCTGGGTACGGCGGGTAAACAAGTGGAGCTGACAGTGGGTAAAACCATCTCCGGCGAAGGAAGCCGTGATGTGATCGTGGTTCCGGTTCGCGATGAATCTTCTTTGTACTATTATGAATGGGTGCAGGAAAATATCCGAAAGGTCAGTGAGGCCACCAATGGAGAAGTGGGGTATATACACATTCCCGACATGGGGCCCGAAGGCTTGAATGAATTTGTGAAGTACTTCTATCCTCAGCTTGACAAGAAAGCGTTGATCATTGATGATCGTGGCAACGGAGGCGGGAATGTTTCGCCCATGATCATCGAACGATTGAGCCGCGAGATAACCCGCTCGAATATGGCACGGAATGTAACGGTACCCACACAGACTCCACGTCAGATGATGCGTGGCCCCCTGGTGATGCTGATCAATGAATATTCGGCATCCGACGGTGATCTCTTCCCGTATGCATTTAAAAAGCACCAGCTGGGCAAACTGATCGGGAAAAGAACCTGGGGAGGCGTGGTTGGCATCCGGGGTTCTCTTCCATTCATTGACGGAGGCGATTTGCGAAAGCCGGAATTTGCCTCCTACTCGGCGGATGATAGCAAATGGATCATTGAGGGGATTGGCGTTGAGCCGGATATTTTTGTGGACAATGATCCGGCAAGGGAGTATGACGGCATCGACGACCAGTTGAACAAGGCCATTGAAGTGATCAAAGAGGAGCTGAAGCATTACAAAGAGATCCCGGCTATTCCGGAGGGACCGGATAAGTCCCGGTAAAAAAAGAGGGTGTCACCAAACGGACACCCTCTTTTTTTTATGCCTGCGCGGATGGTCCTCCCAGCGAGAAGGGAGGAATGGGTTCCCCAACAGGTTCCTTGATCGTACCGTGAACGGCTTCGTACTTGGTAATATTTTCCTTTAGTGCACGGTAGAGCCGTTTTGCGTGCTGAGGTGTCAGAATGATCCTTGATTTGACCTTGGCTTTGGGCACTCCGGGCATCATCTTGACAAAATCCACTATAAATTCAGACTGTGAATGGGTAATGATGGCCAGGTTGGAATAGATTCCTTCGGCGACTTCATCACTTAGTTCAATATTGATCTGACCCATCTTTTTTTGTTCTTCCATTGGGTAAAAATTTATTCGGTTACGGTAACATCTTCTTTTGAGGCCATCAGTGTTTCATATTCTTCCTTGCTTCCCACGATCAGGTTCTCATATTCCCTGAGGCCTGTGCCGGCAGGGATCAAATGGCCTATGATCACGTTTTCCTTCAGACCTTCCAGATCATCTGTCTTGGCCCGGATAGCTGCTTCGGTGAGCACTTTTGTAGTTTCCTGGAAAGATGCGGCCGAGATCCAGCTTTTTGTCTGCAGCGAAGCCCTTGTTATCCCCTGAAGCACCTGCTTGGCCGTGGCAGGCTGGGAATCCCTGGCTTCGACAAGCCGTTTATCCTTCCGTTTCAGTAAAGAATTCTCATCCCTCAATTTCCGCGCGCTGACAATCTGCCCTGACCGGAAACTCAATGAATCACCCGAATCCACCACGATTTTTTTACCGAAGATCCAGTCGTTCTCATCCTGAAATTCGTTTTTGCTGACCAGTTCCCCTTCCAGGAACTTGGTATCGCCGGGATCGGCCACTTCAACCTTGCGCATCATCTGACGGACAATGACTTCGAAGTGTTTATCATTGATCTTGACACCCTGAAGCCGGTAAACTTCCTGGATCTCATTGACAATATACTCCTGAACCTTCATGGGGCCCTTGATGGCAAGAATGTCGGATGGAGTCATTGCACCCTCGGAGAGAGGCGTTCCGGCTTTTACATAGTCATTCTCCTGAGCAAGGATCTGCTTGGAGGTTGGAATGAGGTAATGCTTTTCCTCACCCGTCTTTGAAGTAATCACCACTTCGCGGTTGCCTCTTTTAAGCTTCTTGGCCAGCGATACCACGCCGTCAATTTCAGCAACGATGGCCGGATCGGAGGGGTTACGGGCTTCAAAAAGTTCGGTCACCCTGGGCAATCCACCGGTAATATCCCCGGCCTTACCAAAGGACCTGGGGATCTTCACCAGGACATCCCCAGCCTTGATGTCAGCAGTATCTTCAACTTGAATGTGAGAGCCAACAGGAATGTCATAGGCCCTGAGCTCCTCGCCTGTCTTGCCAACAATTCTGATGGATGGATTCTTGGTTTTCAAACGCGACTCAATGATCACTTTCTCATAATACCCTGTTTGTTCATCGGATTCAATGCGGTAGGTGATCCCTTCGATGATGCTTTCAAACACAACTTTGCCGCTCACTTCCGAGAGGATAACGGCATTCCAGGGATCCCATTCACTGATCAGGTCACCTTTTTTAACCTTATCTCCGTTTCTGAAGTACAGTTTAGCTCCGTAAGGAATATTGCTGGACGACAGGACGATGTTGGTATTTTTGTCAATGATCCGCATTTCAGCAGAACGACCCACCACCATCTGGTACGCATTTTCCTCTTTATCCGTGTAATCCACGGCACGAAGCTCTTCGATTTCCAGTATGCCATCATATTTCGCTTCGATCTTGGAAATGATGGCGATATTGGAGGCCGTACCACCCACGTGGAACGTACGCAGGGTGAGCTGGGTGCCCGGTTCACCGATCGATTGAGCAGCAATGACTCCAACGGCCTCACCTTTCTGAACCAGCCTGCCTGTGGCAAGGTTACGCCCGTAACACCTGGTACAGACACCCCTTTTCGCTTCACAGGTAAGCACAGACCGGATCTCCACACCTTCTATCGGCGAGGTGTCAATCTGACGGGCAATGACTTCCGTGATCTCCTCTCCTGCTCCAACGATGATCTCTCCTGTCTGAGGATGATAGACATCGTGCAGGGATACCCTTCCCAGGATCCGGTCAAAAAGCTTTTCGACGATCTCCTCGTTTTTCTTCAGGGCGGTGATGGTCAGTCCCCTGAGGGTTCCGCAGTCTTCCTCCGTAATGACAACATCCTGTGCCACATCGACCAGGCGCCGGGTGAGGTAACCGGCATCAGCAGTCTTAAGGGCTGTATCCGCAAGACCCTTACGCGCACCATGGGTGGAAATAAAATATTCCAGAACCGATAATCCTTCCTTGAAATTCGAAAGGATCGGGTTTTCAATGATCTCTCCTCCTGTGGCTCCCGATTTTTGCGGTTTGGCCATCAATCCCCTCATGCCCGAAAGCTGCCGGATCTGTTCCTTGGAGCCCCTGGCACCGGAGTCAAGCATCATAAATACCGGATTAAATCCCTGACGGTCCTGCGACAGTTGTTTGATCAGCTCCTGTGTAAGCTGAGAGTTTGTATGTGTCCAAATATCGATGATCTTGTTATACCGCTCGTTGTTGGTGATAAATCCAAAGGAATAATCATTGACAACCTCTTCCACTTCGGTGTTGGCATTCTCGATCAGTTTTTCCTTGATAGCCGGAACAATGACATCGGCAAGGTTAAATGAAAGTCCTCCCTTGAATGACATTTCAAATCCAAGATCCTTGATGTCGTCAAGGAATTTCGCAGTGGCCGCGGTCCCGGTCTTGCGCATGATATTCCCGATGATGTCCCTGAGCGATTTTTTGGTCAGTTCTTCATTAATGTATCCGTACTCTTCGGGCACGACCTGGTTAAAGATGACGCGGCCCGTCGTGGTCTCGGTGAGCTTATAGACTTCCTGCCCATTCTCCGTCATTTTCAACCTGACCTTGATGAAGGAGTGAAGGTCCGTTTTTCCTTCGTTATAGGCTATGATCACTTCCTCAGGTGAGTAAAATACCGACCCTTCTCCTCTGGCAGGGTTTTCCGTGATGCTACGGCGGCCTTTTGTCAGATAATAAAGCCCGAGAACCATGTCCTGGGATGGAACGGCAATGGGTGCTCCGTTGGCCGGGTTAAGGATATTGTGCGAGGCCAGCATCAGCAGCTGGGCTTCCAGGATGGCGGCGTTCCCAAGCGGGACATGGACAGCCATCTGGTCGCCGTCAAAGTCGGCATTAAATGCCGTACAGGCCAGGGGGTGCAGCTGAATCGCCTTACCTTCGATCAATTTGGGCTGAAAGGCCTGGATACCCAGACGGTGAAGTGTGGGTGCACGGTTCAGCATCACAGGATGACCCTTGAGTATGTTTTCAAGAATATCCCACACGACCGGATCTTTACGGTCAACGATTTTTTTGGCCGATTTAACGGTTTTTACAATTCCCCGCTCAAGCATCTTACGGATAATGAACGGCTTGAAAAGCTCGGATGCCATTTCCTTGGGCAGCCCGCATTCATTAAGCTTCAGTTCGGGTCCGACGACAATCACTGAACGGCCCGAGTAGTCGACACGTTTACCCAGCAGGTTCTGGCGAAAACGCCCTTGTTTTCCTTTCAGGCTATCCGACAAGGACTTCAGTGGCCGGTTGGATTCCGTCTTCACAGCATTCACCTTCCTTGAGTTATCGAAAAGTGAATCCACTGCTTCCTGGAGCATACGTTTCTCATTACGCATGATCACATCAGGAGCTTTGATCTCAATCAACCGTTTCAGGCGGTTATTCCGGATGATCACCCGGCGATAAAGATCATTCAGGTCGGAGGTGGCGAATCGTCCTCCATCCAAAGGCACAAGGGGCCTCAGTTCCGGTGGGATCACCGGTACGACCTTGACGATCATCCATTCAGGTCGGTTCTCTATCTTTTTGTTCGCCTCGCGGAACGATTCATAGACCTGAAGCCGTTTCAACGCTTCCAGCTTTCGCTGCTGCGATGATTCGGTGTTGGCTTTGTGCCGCAATTCGTAGGATGTTTTATCCAGATCAAGGTGGGCAAGCAGGTCATACAGGGCCTCGGCACCCATTTTTGCCACGAACTTGTCCGGATGTGAATCATCAAGGTATTGATTATCGGAGGGAAGGTTTTCGATGATCTCAAAATATTCCTCTTCGGTCAGGAAATCCAGGTAATTCAGGCCGTCACGGGCTTTAATGCCCGGATTAATGACCACGTAGCGCTCATAATAAATGATCGTATCCAGTTTCTTTGTGGATAGCCCGAGCAGAGCACCGATTTTGTTGGGCAGTGATCTGAAAAACCAGATATGGGCAACGGGAACGACCAGCTGGATATGTCCCATGCGTTCCCTTCTGACCTTTTTTTCAGTTACTTCCACGCCGCAGCGGTCGCAGACAATTCCTTTATAACGAATCCGTTTATATTTCCCGCAGTGGCACTCCCAGTCCTTGACCGGGCCAAAGATCCTTTCACAGAACAATCCGTCCCGCTCGGGTTTGTACGTGCGGTAGTTAATGGTTTCGGGCTTCAGGACTTCCCCGCTGGAACGTTCCAGGATCATCTCCGGAGAAGCCAGGCTGATCGTAATGGTATCGAAGCTACTGTTGATCAAGGTATCTTTTCTGAAAGCCATTTGATTTTATTAATTTGACGAAAATAAATGACGTTAAGGGATAAAGATCAGGGTATTCACCCGATGGTCCCTATGATGGTATTATTCAAAAGTCACGTTCAGTCCGAGACCTCTCAGTTCGTGGACCAGCACGTTGAACGATTCCGGGACGCCGGGCCGGGGCATGTTTTCCCCTTTGACGATCGCTTCATAAGCCCTGGCTCTCCCCTGCACATCGTCGGATTTGACGGTCAGGATTTCCTGCAGGATACTGGACGCACCAAAAGCTTCGAGTGCCCAGACTTCCATTTCCCCGAAACGCTGACCTCCGAACTGGGCTTTTCCGCCGAGAGGTTGCTGGGTGATCAGCGAGTAAGGACCGATGGAACGGGAATGCATCTTATCATCGACCATATGATGCAGTTTAAGCATATAGATGTATCCGACAGTGGCCGGTTGCTTGAAACGCTCACCCGTTCCGCCGTCATAAAGGTACACCCTGCCATTTTCAGGAAGCCCCGCCTCACGCATGTACGCGTTGATCTGATCAATGCTGGCTCCATCGAAAATAGGCGTTGAGTAATACTTGCCAAGTTTATGACCCGCCCAGCCCAATACGGTTTCGTAGATTTGACCCAGGTTCATCCGGGAAGGCACACCCAGCGGATTCAGTACGATATCAACAGGGGTTCCGTCCTCCAGAAAAGGCATATCCTCTTCCCGAACGATCTTGGCCACAATACCCTTGTTCCCGTGTCGTCCGGCCATCTTGTCGCCGACTTTCAGCTTCCTCTTTTTAGCCACATAGACCTTTGCCATCTGTACGATCCCGTTGGGAAGTTCATCGCCGACAGTGGCAACAAACTTCATACGGTTAAACCGGCCCAGGATCTCACGGTGATGAATGTTGTAATTGTTCAGCAGCTGTTTGACCAGGTCGCTGGTTTCTTTTTCAGCTGTCCATTTGTTGGGGTTGATGGTTGAATAATCAATTTCGGAAAGGACTTTCTGGGAGAACTTTGCCTTCTTGGGAATGATCTCCTCTTTAAATTTATTATAGACTCCGTTGGATGACTTGCCACTGAGCAGAAGGGTCAGTTTGTCCATCAACTTGGCTTTCAGGGCATCTGCATCCTTTTTGAAGTCCTTTTCCAGCTTCACCAGGTCATCTTTCTCCTTTGTTCGGGCCTTGCGGTCTTTGATCACCCTGGAAAATAATTTCTTCTCAACGACGACGCCCTGCATGGAGGGAGGAGCTTTAAGCGATGCATCTTTGACATCACCGGCTTTATCGCCGAAGATTGCCCTGAGCAATTTTTCCTCAGGTGTGGGATCACTTTCTCCCTTCGGCGTGATCTTCCCGATCAGGATATCTCCTTCCTTCACTTCAGCGCCGATGCGGATGAGTCCGTTTTCATCCAGGTCTTTTGTGGCCTCGGAGCTCACATTGGGTATGTCGCTTGTCAGTTCCTCGATCCCCCGCTTGGTGTCCCTGACTTCCAGGGTAAATTCTTCAATGTGAACAGAGGTAAAGATATCCTCTTTGACGATCCGTTCAGAGACCACGATGGCATCTTCAAAATTATAGCCTTTCCAGGGCATGAAGGCAACCATCAGGTTGCGACCCAGGGCCAGTTCACCGCTCCTTGTCGCATATCCTTCGCAGAGCACCTGCCCTTTGGTCACTTTCTCTCCTTTGCTGACAATGGGTCTGAGATTTACACAGGTATTCTGGTTGGTTCTGGTGAACTTGGTCAGCTGGTACCGCTTAATGTCATCATCAAAGCTTGTCAGGCGTTCCTGTTCCGCTCTGTTGTAGCGGATCAGGATCTCCCGTGCATCGACGTATTCTACCGAGCCATCTCCCTCTGCGTGGATAAGTGTCCTGCTGTCGCGTGCGACCTGTTCTTCAATGCCAGTGCCGACAAGAGCGACCTCAGGATTGAGCAACGGAACTGCCTGGCGCATCATGTTGGATCCCATCAGGGCCCTGTTGGCGTCATCGTGTTCCAGGAACGGTATCAGGGAGGCCGCGATGGATGCGATCTGGTTGGTGGCTACATCGATCATGCCGACTTTCTGATTATCGAGATAGGGATAATCAGCAAGGTAACGTGCCTTGATCTTTTCCTCCTTGAAATTCCCATTGGGATCAAGCGCAGCGCTGGCATGGGCTATATTGATGCTTTCTTCCTCCTCCGCGGTAAGGTACACAGGTGGTTCATCGATCATCACCTTGCCCTTGATGACACGGCGGTAAGGAGTTTCGATGAAACCGAGATGATTGATCTTTGCATAGACGCACAGTGATGAGATCAGTCCGATATTCGGGCCTTCCGGTGTTTCGATGGTACACAGCCGTCCGTAATGCGTGTAATGGACATCACGTACTTCAAATCCGGCACGTTCACGCGATAACCCCCCGGGTCCCAGTGCTGAAACTCTTCGCTTGTGCGTGAGCTCTGACAGAGGATTGGTCTGATCCATGAATTGCGAGAGCTGGTTTGTGCCGAAAAAGGAGTTGATGACCGACGAGAGGGTCTTGGCATTGATCAGGTCAGTAGGTGTGAACACCTCATTATCCCGAACGTTCATCCGTTCCCGGATGGTTCTCGCCATACGGGCAAGCCCGACTCCAAACTGGTTGTAAAGCTGTTCTCCAACGGTTCTGACACGACGGTTGCTCAGGTGATCAATATCGTCAACCTCAGTTTTGGAATTGGCCAGTTCGATCAGGTACTTGATGATGGAAATAATGTCTTCCCGGGTAAGCACCTTGACCTCCAATGGAGTGTTGAGTTTGAGTTTCTTATTGATGCGGTACCTTCCCACATCTCCCAGGTCGTATCGCTTGTCGCTGAAAAACAGTTTCTCAATGATACCGCGTGCCGTCTCTTCATCCGGAGGTTCCGCATTCCGCAACTGGCGGTAAATGAATTCCACCGCTTCCTTCTCGGAGTTGGCGGTATCTTTCTGCAAGGTATTGAAAATGATGGAAAAGTCGATGGACTCGTTCTCTTCCTTATGCAGCAGAATGGTTTTGATCCCGGCATCGATGATCTGGTCAACGTGCTTATTCTCCAGCACGGTTTCCCGTTCTATGATCACTTCGGTTCGTTCAATGGAGACCACCTCCCCCGTATCCTCGTCCACAAAATCCTCGATCCAGGCTCTGACGACCCTTGCAGCGAGCCGGCGCCCGATGTACTTTTTCATGGCGGTCCGGCTGACTTTGATCTCCTGTGCAAGATCGAAGATCTCCAGGATGTCCTTATCCGTCTCATAGCCGATGGCCCGGAGCAAGGTCGTGACCGGAAGCTTCTTTTTCCGGTCGATGTAAGCATACATCACATTGTTGATGTCCGTCGTGAATTCCATCCACGATCCCTTGAAGGGAATGATTCTGGCCGAAAACAACTGTTGCCCGTTGGCATGATAGCTTGTCCCGAAAAAGACGCCTGGCGATCTGTGCAGCTGAGAGACCACAACACGTTCCGCTCCATTGATGATGAACGTTCCTTTTGGAGTCATGTAAGGGATCATCCCCAGGTAAACATCCTGGATGATCGTTTCAAAGTCCTCGTGTTCGGGATCCGTACAGTAAAGCTTCAGCTTGGCCTTCAGCGGGACACTGTAGGTCAGCCCCCGCTCAATGCATTCATCAAGGGAATAACGTGGAGGATCGATAAAATAATCCAGGAACTCCAGTACAAAATTATTCCTGGAATCTGTGATGGGGAAATTCTCGGCAAAGACCTTGTACAGGCCCTCCCCAACCCTGTCCTCCGGATTGGTTTCCAGCTGGAAAAAGTCCCTGAAGGACTTCAACTGAACATCAAGAAAGTCGGGATACTCCGCTATGAGTTTTGCTGTACCGAAATTAACTCGTTGGATATTTTCTAGGGCCAAAGTGTTAGGTTTTTAGACCTGCTTTCTGACAGGTTGAGGTTATTAATTACGTGGAAAAAATATCGTGTATAATATGAGAGGCAGACCCTTCTTTAAAACCAGGAAGGAGCCTGACCCTCAATTATGTCAACAGTATAGTTTGTCCTACTTAATTTCAACCTCGGCACCGGCCTCTTCCAATTGTTTTTTGAGGGCTTCAGCTTCATCCCTGGTAACGCCTTCCTTAATTGCTTTCGGAGATGCGTCCACAAGTTCTTTCGCTTCCTTCAGCCCAAGACTTGTCAATTCCTTTACCAGTTTCACCACTGCCAGTTTGGATTGGCCGGGGTGTTTGATCACCACATCAAAGCTGGTTTTTTCTTCCTCAGCGGGGGCTGCTGCAACAGCGCCGGATGCTCCGGGAGCTGCAACCACGGCTGCGGCTGCGGCCGGCTCAATGCCATATTGCTCCTTGAGGATCTGGGCCAGTTCGTTGACCTCCTTTACGGTCAAATTGACCAATTGCTCTGCAAACACTTTTAAATCTGCCATTTTATTCAATTTTAATTATTCCTTAACTTTTAAATACGGCGTAACAGTTATAGTATAGCTAGGATATTCATAATCAGCGTTCCGACAGGGTCTCAAGGATGCCTGCCAGCTTGTGTGAGGGCGACTGCAAGGCACTGATGACATTCCGCACCGGCGACTGGAGCATAAAGATCACATCGCCGATCAATTCATTCTTCGTCTTGAGAACTTCCAGAAAATCAAGCTGACCATCACCGATGAAAACCATTTCTTCGATGAAAGCTCCTTTCAGGATCGGGCGGTTGCTATCCCTTCTGAATTCCCTGATCAGTTTTGCAGGTACATTCCCGGCTTCAGAGATCATCAGTGAGGTGGGACCCTGAAGGATGGGATACAGTTCACTGAAGTCTTTGTCAACCTTTTCCATTGCTTTCCGGAGCAAGGTGTTTTTGACGACCATCAGTTTAACATTCCTTTTGAAACAGAGTCTTCTCAGATCGGATGATTTAACGGAATTGAGATCGGAGATATCGGTCAGATAGATGGTATTATTCGCCCTGAGTTGTTCGGCAAGAACATCGATCAGTTGGTTTTTCTCAGCAGTTGTCATGGTAAATGATTCCTTTTTTCTTTATCGTACCTGGTGTCGTGTTATATCGTTACGGATTTCTGGTCCACTTTCACGCTTGGGCTCATTGTACTCGACATATATATGCTTTTTATATACGTACCCTTTGCTGCTGGTGGTTTCAGTTTTACGATGGTTTGGATGAGTTCCCGGGCATTGTCGGCCAGCATATCATCGGTGAAGGTGACCTTACCGATGGCAGCGTGGATGATCCCGTACTTGTCCACTTTAAAGTCGATCTTGCCGGCCTTGACTTCCTGAACTGCTTTTCCGATGTCCATGGTTACCGTACCGGATTTGGGGTTGGGCATCAGGCCTCTGGGACCGAGTATTTTACCCAGTTTTCCAACCTTGGCCATTACCGTGGGCATGGTGATCACGACGTCGATATCGGTCCATCCCCCTTCGATCTTTTTGATATAATCATCCAGTCCGACATAATCTGCCCCGGCCTCTGCTGCTTCGTCTTCCTTATCGGGAGTGCAAAGGACCAGTACGCGCTTGGTTTTGCCTGTCCCATAGGGAAGGGTCACTGTTCCGCGCACCATCTGATTGGCTTTTCTGGGATCGACTCCCAGGCGGACGTCGATATCGACCGATGCATCAAACTTCGTGGTTGTAATTTCTTTAATGACCTTTGCTGCATCCTGAAGGGGGAATACGACTTTTTTATCGTACTTGCCAGCTGCTATTTTTCGGTTCTTCGTTACTTGTACCATAGCCTTTTCGTGTTAAGGTTGTCTTGCGTCTATTCATTCAGGGTGAGGGGTGGTGTCCCCTTCACTTCGATGCCCATGCTTCTGGCGGAGCCGGCCACCATTTTCATGGCCGATTCCAGTGTAAAAGCGTTCAGGTCACCCATTTTATCTTCAGCGATGGTTTTGACCTGTTCCCAGGTAACCGTAGCAATTTTATTGCGGTTTGGCTCTGCCGATCCCTTTTGTGCTTTGCTGGCTTCCATTAATTGTACGGCAACCGGAGGGGATTTGACAATAAAATTGAATGACTTGTCCCTGAACACGGTGATGACGACAGGCAAGAGCTTACCGGCCTTATCCTGTGTACGGGCATTGAATTGTTTGCAAAACTCCATGATGTTGACTCCTTTGGAACCCAGTGCCGGTCCCACCGGGGGTGAAGGATTGGCTGCACCACCTTTGATTTGGAGTTTAATGATTCCACTGACTTCTTTGGCCATAAACGTATAGAAAGATTAAGTTACTGTTCTTTTTCAACCTGCATAAATCCAAGTTCCAGCGGTGTTTTTCGGCCGAAGATCTTGACCATCACCTTGAGTTTTTTCTTTTCCTCGTTGATCTCTTCGATGATTCCGCTGAAACTGTTGAATGGTCCATCGATGACGGTCACGGTTTCGCCGATGATGAACGGCACGCTCATTTCCTCACCCATTTCAGAAAGTTCATCCACCTTACCTAAGATACGTTTCACTTCTGCGGGCCGGAGCGGGTGGGGTTCACCTTTGGTTCCAAGAAAACCGAGAACTCCCGGCACATTGCGGAGAACGTGGGGGACTTCTCCGACCAGGGCAGCTTCGACCAGCACATATCCCGGGAAATAGTTCCTTTCCTTGCTGATCTTCTTGCCTTTTCTGACCTGGTACACTTTCTCAGTAGGAATCAGTACCTGGGCAATATAATCCTGTAATTTCAAACGGTTGATTTCGCTTTCGATATACTGCTTCACTTTTTTCTCATTCCCGCTGATCGCCCTGATCACATACCATTTTTTTTCCTGTTCACTCATAAAGAATCCCTGATGTTGAATCAATGGTCGCTAAGTTTCTTGTACTGGCAAAAGGTTAAAAGAGCTTATAGATCTGTTTGAGGATGTTTTCGAAGGAAATATCCATAAGGAAAACAACCAGAGCAATAATCAGGGAAGCGACAAATACGACCAGAGCACTGCCCTGCAGTTCTTTAAAGGTAGGCCAGGATACTTTATGCATCAGTTCATCGTAGCTTTCCTTCGCGTATTCTTTGATTTTAAACCGTGCCATTTTTTCGTTATTATTTGCACGGGTGGTAGGACTCGAACCTACAGCCAATGGTTTTGGAGACCACTACTCTGCCAATTGAGCTACACCCGTTCAGATTATCCGTCAAACAGAGTAGTTCCCCGTGGCCGGGGAACGGCTCTGCAGTGTTAATTATTTGCAAATCCAGGTTATTCAATGATATCTGTTACCTGGCCTGCGCCAACAGTACGGCCCCCTTCGCGTATGGCAAAACGAAGGCCTTTGCTCATGGCGATGTCAGCGATCAGCTTCACTTCAATGGTCAGGTTATCGCCGGGCATGATCATTTCAACACCTTCCGGCAAGATTATTTCACCGGTCACGTCGGTCGTTCTGAAGAAAAACTGAGGACGGTACCTGTTATGGAACGGAGTATGGCGGCCTCCCTCTTCTTTTTTAAGAATGTACACCTGGCCCATGAAATGTTTATGGGGTGTGACGGATCCGGGTTTTGCAACCACCATGCCACGGCGGATCTCATCCTTATCAATCCCTCTCAGGAGCAATCCGGCGTTATCTCCGGCTTCACCTTCGTCGAGTATCTTACGGAACATTTCCACACCGGTAACGACAGATTTGAGTTTTTCAGCTCCCATTCCAATGATTTCAACGGGTTCATTCACCTTGATGATTCCGGTTTCGATCCTGCCGGTGGCGACTGTGCCGCGGCCGGTGATGGAGAAAACGTCCTCGATGGGCATCAGAAATGGTTTTTCCTTGTCGCGCTGTGGCAGGGGCACCCAGGTATCGCAGGCGTCCATCAGTTCCCATATCTTCTCAACCCATTTGGGTTCTTTGTTCAGGGCACCGAGGGCAGATCCGCGGATCACCGGGGTGTTGTCGCCGTCATATTCGTAGAAGGTAAGCAGGTCCCTCACTTCCATTTCCACCAGGTCCAGCAGCTCCTCATCGTCGACCATGTCCACTTTGCTCATGAAGACGACGATGCGCGGGACACCCACCTGGCGGGCCAGAAGGATATGTTCACGCGTCTGGGGCATGGGACCGTCGGTGGCCGCCACAACCAGGATGGCACCATCCATTTGTGCAGCACCAGTAACCATGTTCTTCACATAGTCGGCATGACCCGGGCAGTCAACGTGGGCGTAGTGTCTGTTTTCGGTTTGGTACTCCACATGAGCTGTATTGATGGTGATCCCTCTTTCCTTTTCTTCCGGTGCATTGTCAATTTCATCGAAGGATTTGAAAACAGCCAGTCCCTTATCCTGCAAATTCAGCGTTATAGCAGCGGTAAGGGTCGTTTTGCCATGGTCAATGTGACCGATGGTTCCGATATTCACGTGAGGTTTGGTACGCGCAAATTTTTCTTTTGCCATGATTAAAAAATATTAAATTTAAGGTTTAGTGATTAAGTTTCTTCTTCCGATCCTGAGCCAATGACGGGATTTGAACCCGTGACCCCGTCCTTACCAAGGACGTGCTCTACCATCTGAGCTACATCGGCGTTGTCTTGAGCGGAAAACGGGGCTCGAACCCGCTACCTACAGCTTGGAAGGCTGTCGCTCTGCCAAATGAGCTATTTCCGCGAGACGGGCGTGCGTGTGGGTGTGCGTGTGAGTGTGGGGAGAGGAGGATTCGAACCTCCGAAGGCGCTGCCAACAGATTTACAGTCTGCCCCATTTGACCGCTCTGGTATCTCCCCGAGGTGGGTGTGCGTGTCAGTGTGCGTGTGGGTGTGAGTGAGCCGATGGACGGACTCGGACCGCCGACCGGCTGATTACAAATCAGCTGCTCTACCAGCTGAGCTACATCGGCTAATCGATTTTTTAGCGCGCAAAATTAAGAAAAAAATCAATAAAAAAAGCAGCCCTTCTAAAAAGGACTGCAAATTTATGAACAATTCATCTAACAAACAAAGAAAAATGTAATTTTTAGACGTTTGTCCAATCGATCTGTTACCTGCCGCGCACTTTTTCCTTATGCTTCTTCAACTGTCTCCTCAACGCTTCCACCGCAATGTCGGTCGCTTCTTCAAAAGTTTTACACTGCTTTCTGGCAAAGAGATCATTTCCCGGTATGAGCAACCGGATCTCCGTGATCTTATTCTCAGGCGTTTCCGAATTATCCAGCCGTAACGTCACTTCTCCGGAGATTACACCGTCAAAGATTCCCGACAATTTGGTAATTCGTTCATTGATGAAAACTTCGAGTTTACGATCGGTTTTGAAATGAACAGATTGAATGTTAACGTTCATAAGCTACCTCCTTTTTTTAGGCTCTTGGATGAGCCTGGTTATAGATCTTCTTAAGCTTTTCAATCGTATTGTGTGTGTAGATCTGCGTCGCAGAGAGATTGGCATGGCCCAGCAACTCCTTCACCGCGTTCAGGTCGGCCCCCTCGTTGAGCAGATGGGTCGCAAAGGTGTGTCGTAGAACATGCGGGCTTTTCTTACCAAGGGTCGTGACCAAATCCAGATGCCTGACGACAAGCCTGTAAATGAATTTCGGATAACACTTCCTGCCTTTGTCGGTAACCAGCAGGTAAGGAACTTCCCTGATCTTCCCCTCCTGGATTTTACGCAAGTCCACATATTGCCTTAACAATACTTCTACCTGCGACGTGACGGGTATGATCCGCTCCTTGTTACGCTTCCCCAGCACTTTGATCTGTGACCGGTCGAAGTCGACATCGGCAACCCTCAGATGGATCATCTCCGACAAACGCATCCCCGTCGCATAAAGCAACTCCAGCACCAACCGGTTTCTCATCCCCGCAAATCCCTCTCCGAAATCATTAGCATCAAACAACGTTTCCATTTTTTCCTTTTCCACAAAAACAGGCAACCTGTGAGGATTTTTAGGCGAAATCACCTTCGTAAGGGGATTCACGTCCACCACCCCCTCCCTGAGCAAAAACTTGTAATAGGATCGTAAGGTGCTCAGCTTCCTGTTGATCGACCGGGGATTAACGTGAACATCCATCAAACTGACCATCCAGGAGCGGATCATCTGATGATCCACCTGCAGGATGTCATCCAATCCATACTGGGCTTGCAAATAGGAATAAAACTGATCAAGATCGGTCTGGTATGCTATGACTGTATGATGAGAATATCGTTTCTCGTACCGTATATAATCAATGAATCTCGCCCGCAACATCAAAAAAAAAAGAAATTTTGTCTCAACATTTAGATAACGCTAAAATTATCACAAAATGTTGTAAAAACAAAATTTCTTCCGAAAAAAATTAGCACCCCTCCGGGATGCCTGATCCCGTTTTAATCCTGTTGCTGTTGCAACTGCTGAATGAAGATGGCTTTCAACCTTTCCTGACGCTTGATAATGGATGGTTTCGTAAATTTCTGCCGCTCACGCAATTCTTTCACCACGCCGGTCTTCTCAAATTTCCGTTTCAGTTTCTTTAACGCCCGGTCGATGCTTTCACCTTCCTTAACAGGTACAATGATCATAAAAAATACGCTCTCTTTCTTTGATTAATGATGATTAAATGACTCTATTCCTAATCAGGGCCGCAAAAGTACATAATGTTTTTGAAACTACAAAATAAAAAATCCTGGAAGTCGACAGCAGATGACTATTGACAAGCAGGATTTTGCAATTGCATGCAGCCCCGTCTTTCGGCGGGGTCTTCGCTTCGCTTCGACTTGCAGCTTGCAGCTTACAGGTTTTCTTCCAAAAACTGTGTCATCTTCCGGTACAGGTGATGCCGTGTATTCCCGCCGTAGATGCCGTGATTTCGGTTGGTGTAAAGCATCATATCGAAGGTTTTGCCGGCCTGGACAAGGGCCTCGCAAAACTCAAGGGTATTCTGTACGTGCACATTGTCGTCGGCAGTGCCGTGGATGATCAGCAGATTTCCCGAAAGCTTTTCGGCCCGTGATGCAGGTGCATTTTCGTCGTACCCCTGCGGGTTGTCCTGGGGTTTGCGCATAAATCGCTCTGTATAGATGTTATCATAATACTTCCAGTTGGAAACGGGAGCGACGGCAATACCCGCTTTAAAGACAGGCTCTCCCTGCGTTAGGCAGGACAGCGTGATGAACCCACCGTAGCTCCACCCCCAGATCCCGATGCGGGATGGATCCACGTACGGCAATGTGCCAAGGTATTTCGCAGCTTCCACCTGGTCGAGGGTTTCGTATTTTCCAAGCTGAAGGTAGGTCATTTTACCGAAGGCCTCGCCGCGGCAGCCCGTACCCCTTCCATCCACGCAGGTAATGATGATTCCTTCCTGCGCAAGGTACTGGTGCCACCCGAAATCCCATTCGTCCAGCACCTCCTGTGATCCGGGACCGGAATACTGAACCATCAGGACAGGGTATTTCTTCTTCGGGTCAAAATCCGGCGGCCGGATCATCCACCCATTCAGGTTCACTCCGTCTCTGGTCGTGAACGTGAAATACTCCCTGTACCGGAATGAATACCCTGCAAGCCTGTCCGTTAATACCTTGTTGTCTTCTATCACCCGGATCCGCTCTCCGTCTGCAGTGTGGAGGGTGACAGTCAACGGCGAACCGGAACTGGTATGCGAATTTATGAAATAACGAAATCCCCTGCTGAAAGCTGCCCTGTTGACACCATCCGTAACGGAAAGCTTTTTCAGCCCCGAACCATCCAATCCGGCCATATAAACTTCCCTCCGCAGCGGAGACTCTTTTGCAGCCTGGAAATATACGAGCCCGTTGACCTCATCAACTCCATAAAAATCAGTCACATCGTAATTCCCTGATGTAATGGGATTGATTACCTCCCCTTTCATCAGATCATAACGGTAAATATGATTCCAGCCGCTCTGTTCGTTGAGCATGAGAAACTGCTTGTTGCCCGACAGAAACGTC